>JANQLQ010000282.1 GCA_028280565.1 Fulvivirga sp. | reverse complement strand
GCTACGATTAAACAACACGAGCCGTATGAGCCGAGAGGCTCACGTACGGTTCTGTGAGAGGCTTAGGGGTGAAACTCCCCTTTGCCTACTCGGCGGCCTTCTCCGTTTTCTCTGTGGTTAACCATTAACTACTTGGAATTAAACCCAAAACTCGTGTTATTTTAAAAAATGAAAATTCTAGTAGTAAAAACCCTGGAGAGGTGAAATAATACTAATGCCCACGCTCATATAAACAGCAGGAGGACAGAAGAATAATAAAAGCTGGGAGCCTAGGCTGATTGATCCTAATGCTCCCAGCGGGTCTTGGTGAATCAATCGTTAGATTCTGCACCATCCCAAAGCCTTAGGGCTCCCGTGGCCTCTTCCTCAAAATCGGGGCAGGTATTTCTACCGTCTGTTCCTCCAAATTCACAGATCTTTTCCTGGTCATAGTTGTAGACTACCTGTAAGGCGTCCGGGCATTGATAGCAATCATCCACGAGGAAGACACACTCCTGCTGGTAGTGGTACTGGGTGATCTGCGTGTTAGCGGCTTGGGTGGATTGCTCGAAGGTTTCTTTTAATTCCTTGAGCCAAGCAATGTTTTCCAACGGGTCCGTTTCCGTGCAGTAGTTCATGTTAAAGTCAAGGTCAGTAGCTTTGTCCAAGTCATCCGTATCAATCGTGATAAATATGCGTGTACCGCTTTTGCAAAAGCAGGCCAAGCAAAATTCCTCGTTGAGGGGATAGTTGACGAATTTGATACTGTAGGCCTTGATTCTCTCTTCGGCAAGGTAATCGGCTATAGCTTTAGCCGTGGCTAGGTCAGTCTCGGCCCCTGTTTCCCAAGGGTCACTACAATAGCTCTGATCCCAATAGATCTCTACGGCATCTTGCCCGGGAAGTTCCCGGATCTGTACCTGTTGCAGCCCGGCAGGGTTGAGCCCACAAGGCTCCCGGCGGTCCAGTTCGTTAAACTCCGAAATGATATACATCCCTTCAAACTGGTAGGCTTGTGGGAGATTGATCGGCTTATAGTCATCATCGTCGATGTCCAGCACCCATCCACAGCCATCCGCGGCTACGTCACCGGTAAAAAGGACCGTAGCCATACCGGACGAATCCAGTAAGTTTACATTCACATCATCGTCGTCATTATTACAAGATAAGACAACGGAAACGAGGGCAAAGCACCATAATTTTTTCATCCTTTTATATTTTCATAGTGTACTTCATTTGACACGGTTTCACCAGGTAGGGTTGGAATGAAGAGTGGCAAACCATATTTTACCTATGATATACTTTGATTTTTTCGTCATCGCGAACCTAGCGGGCTGGCCTTAGCGATGCGTGAAGCGATCCCCCACTCGTAAAACGTAAAATGGTGTGTACGCAAAACACTACGAGAGGGGCAGCTTCGTAACCCGCCCACAGTCCACGCCAGCCTGCTAATGACAACCCTGTTCTTATCGTCATTGCCCCAAAGGGACGCCTCAATGCTATTAAGCTAAGGATTTCGGGATAACTGAGACAGGCTGAAGCGTGTTAGCAGTTGATGTAAATTTCAGAGGGGTTCTGCCCGA
>JANQLQ010000279.1 GCA_028280565.1 Fulvivirga sp. | reverse complement strand
TTTGGGTGTACTGGGTTTTCGTTTCACGACTTCACAGATTCCTTGTCACGCCTAGCCCAACACACAGGCTGCAAGGAATGACGATAGAGAAGTTTTTTTTTCGTTTTGATGAGGATACCCAACGGTCTCATTTTTAACTAAATCCCTGTCTGTCAAATAATTGAATGTGACAACGTAGAACTAGGGCACCATTGAAAATTCAAATGCCGTGTGGAGGGAATACATCCAGGAACAGCGCGGCACATTTGAGGCCTGTGGGCAAGCGGCCTATAGGGGCTGGACAGTGCGTTTCGAGGGGAAAATGGGCTTTGTTGCTGACGCCCTTTTCTTTTGTTTCGTTTTCTTTTGGGCGTGCAAAAGAAAATGAAAACTGGACTTAGAACCACAAAATCCCACCTAAACTGCTCATTTCGAGGTTTGCATTACCCGAGACATCTTAAAAACAATGCTTAATTTACCAAAATTAAACGTTCTCCAGTCAAATTTAATTTTCAAGGCCACCCTTGTCTAAATTCACACTGACGCTTAACATTCCACCTGTAGTACTCAAAAAAGTCCGCCAGGCCCCCGGTACACAATCATAGCCCTTAACTTAAAGGATAATGACCTTAGTCTTTCCCCCGTTTTCAAATCCCTAAAGGGTAGTATTATTGTAAAAAATATAATGACAGGTTTCCATAACCTTGAAGGGGTAGTATTATTTCACCCCTCCAGGGTGGGTGCATTAGCTATTTGTTGTTTTTCCAGGGTAATACCATCCCTTCGGGAGTAATAATCCTTAAGTTGATTTAACGGCTATAGTTACACAACGTGAACTGCATTTTATGCCCTCATCGTAAAAGCTAGCTAGGTTTATGAAAGCTGGCTACATCAAAGTGGCATTTTCAAATTAAAAACCGTTCTTCTTTGACATTTTAAAATTATCATTTAGCTTCACGACTGTTAAACAGAGGATATTCTGCAAGTGAATAGAAAATCAAAATATCACATCACATCGTTGGCAAATGCGATCACCACTTGCACAATTATTACTATTACCACTACCCCCTTGCGGGGTTGATCATTACATATCGCCTATAGGCACTGGCCAATTTCTGATTCAATCAATTTAAGCTTATTCATTTTTAATCACCACTGCGATTATGTTGGTAATCAAATTCGGAGGCACCTCTGTGGCCTCTGCTAAAAATATCTCTACGGTAAAAGATATCATACAGGGTAAAGATAAAGACCTGGTCACGGTTGTTTCTGCGTTAGGAGGGATCACCAATCAATTGGAAGACTGTAGCATGCTGGCCTCACAAGGAGAGGAAGAATATCTAAAAGTGCTCACACACATTGAACAAAAGCACATTAATACCACGAAAGAGCTGATTTCCGTTAAAAGCCAGGGGAAAACACTTAGCAAAATAAAGATCTTGCTAAACGAGCTGGAAGACATATGCCGTGGAGTTTTTTTAGTCCGTGAGCTGAGCCCGAAAACCAAAGATCGTATACTAGGTTTTGGAGAATTGATGTCGGCCACGCTGATCACTGACTTCTTGAATGACCAGGGACTTAAATCAAATATGGCTGACCCCAAGGCTTTCATAAAAACGGACAATCATTATGGTCGCGCTAACGTTGATTTTGATGCTACATCGAAAGCCGTTCGGGCCTATTTCAAGGACAGCAAAAACATTTGGATCTGCCCTGGATTTATTGCTTCAAATCACGACAATGAAACCACTACTTTGGGTAGGGGGGGGTCTGATTATACCGCCGCGATCATTGCCTCTGGCCTGGAAAGCGAGAAATTAGAGATCTGGACGGATGTAAGCGGGATGATGACGGCCGATCCCCGATGGGTAAAAGCTGCCTATGCCATAGAAGAGATCTCCTATGAAGAGGCCATGGAGCTATCACATTTTGGCGCGAAAGTGATATACCCACCTACAATCCAGCCCGCCTTAGAGGCTAATATCCCGATCCACATTAAAAATACATTTAAAGAAGACGATGAAGGCACAGTAATTTCTAATAAAGCCCGTGGCAATGGTAAGCTGATCAAAGGTCTTTCCTGTGTACAGAATATCGCCCTCTTTAACCTATCAGGGAGCGGTATGGTGGGCATACCGAACTTCTCTCACCGGCTGTTCAGGGCATTGTCGGCCGCTGAAGTCAATGTTATCCTGATCACACAAGCCTCTTCCGAGCACTCGATCTGCGTGGGCATCGACGCCGAGGATAGTGAAGCCTCCAAAGGCGCCATAGAACATGAATTTGAATACGAATTGGCCACTCATAAAATCGATCCCCTTGAAATTGAGAAGAACCTGGCCATTGTAGCATTAGTAGGTTCCAATATGAAAGAGCAGGTAGGGGTAAGCGGCCGCATGTTCAGTGTTTTAGGCCAGAACGGGGTAAATATCAAGGCCATCGCCCAAGGATCATCGGAAAAGAACATTTCTATAGTAATACGAGAGTCAGAAGTCAAAAAGGCTTTGAATAGCCTCCATGAGAGCTTCTTTCTTTCGGAGCGAAAAGTACTGAACATTTTTATGATCGGGGTCGGGAATGTAGGAGGCACCCTGATCGAGCAACTTAACAAACAAAAGTCCTACCTGGCACGCCATCATCACGTAGAGGCAAGGATAGTAGCCATGGCTAACAGTAAAAAGATGCTTTTCGAAGAGAAAGGGGTCGATCTCAAAGATTGGAAAAATACGCTTAGCACTAGAGGCAGTACAATGGACCTGGGCAAATTTATCCAGCAGATGGTCCATCATAATCTTAGGAACAGTATTTTTATTGATAACACGGCCAACGAAGAGGTGGCTTCTACCTATGAACAGGTGCTCGCTAAAAGTATTTCAGTGGTCACCCCTAATAAAATTGCTTGCACTCAAAGCATGAAAAAGTACCGGTCACTGAAAAATACGGCACTTCTATATCGATCCCAGTTCCTTTTCGAAACCAACGTAGGCGCAGGGCTCCCCGTGATCAATACCTTGAATGACTTGGTAAAAAGCGGTGACGAGATCTTGAAAATAGAAGCCGTACTATCCGGGAGCCTCAACTTTATTTTTAACCACTTTAATGCCTCCACAAAATTTGTAGATATTGTAAAACAAGCCCAGGTAGAGGGCTATACAGAGCCTGACCCGCGCATCGACCTCAGCGGGGTGGATGTCATGAGAAAAATACTGATCTTGGTAAGAGAAAGCGGGATTGACATGGAATTGGAAGACATTACCAGCCAGCAATTCATCCCCGACGTATGCATGAATGCCCCAAGTATTGATACGTTTTTCACGACGCTGGCAGAAAAAGAAGAGGTATTCCAGCAGATGCTGAAAGAGGCCAATGATCAAAACAAAAAACTCAAATATGTGGCTACTTTTAACAAAGGAAAAGCGGAAACGGGCCTAAAGCGTATCAGTCCCGGTCATCCTTTCTATGACCTGCAGGGCAAGGACAATATTGTGTTGTTCACCACGAAACGTTACCCTGAGCAGCCTTTAGTGATCAAAGGCGCCGGGGCCGGGGCCGAAGTAACCGCCATGGGTATCTTTGCCGATATAATGCGCATCTCCAATGAGTAACACCATAAAAGTATTTGCCCCTGCCACGGTAGCAAACGTCGGGCCGGGTTTTGATATCCTTGGCCTGGCATTGGAGGGCATAGGAGATGAAATTGAAATGTCGCTCTCCGGTAACGAGGGTCTCAAGATCCAAATGCCCGGGTCAGATCTGCCTACGGACCCAGGGGTAAATGTAGCAGGAGTGGCGGTGCAGGCTTTATTGGACGATCTTGGGTCATCGCAGGGGATTACCATGACCATTTTCAAAAAAGTACTTGCAGGTAGCGGGTTAGGTTCCAGTGCCTCTAGTGCGGCTGGGGCGGTATATGCCGCCAATAACCTATTAGGTAACCCTTTTTCAAAACACGAGTTGGTCAGATTTGCCATGGCCGGGGAAGCAGCCTCCTCCGGCAAGGCCCATGCGGATAACGTAGCCCCATCACTGCTAGGAGGATTTACTTTAGTAAGAAGCTATGAGCCACTGGATGTCATCCGCCTGGCCTACCCCGAAGATTTGGTAGTGGTAGTGGTCCATCCGCAGATCGAAGTAAAAACATCAGATTCAAAAAGGATACTGAAAAAGGACATATCCCTTGAAACTGCTATTGCCCAATGGGGTAATGTTGCCGGTCTCGTTGCCGGGCTGGCTGCCCCTGACTACGACTTGATCGGCAGATCCCTGCAAGATGTGATCGTAGAACCGGTACGGTCTATGCTGATCCCCGGCTTTGACCAGCTGAAGCAAAGAGCCATAGCAGGGGGAGCCCTAGGGTGTAGCATTTCAGGGTCCGGTCCTTCTGTATTTGCCTTGTGTAATGATACCACGAAGGCAGAAAAAATAGGTAAAAGCTTCCAAGAACTATACCAGCACCTCGGTATTGATCATTATGTTCACACATCAAAAATCAACCCTACAGGAGCTAGGGTATTGAGTTAAAATAAGGTGAAAAGAAGAGGATAAACCATGAATTTTTATAGTACAAATGGAGCAGCGCCGGCCGTCTCATTCAGGGATGCCGTGATTAAAGGCCTCCCGGAAGATAATGGTCTTTACATGCCGGAAAATATACCCGCACTACCTCATGAATTTTTGACTGACCTGTCCAACCTTGACATCGCGGAAATTGCTCACACCGTAGCCCTGCCTTTTGTTGGTGAGGATATTCCTAGCGATACATTACTTTCCATCGTAAAAGAAACTTTGAATTTCTCAATCCCCGTAGTCAATGTTCATGACAATATCTACAGTTTAGAACTTTATCATGGGCCAACATGCGCTTTTAAGGATGTAGGTGCCAGGTTCTTAGCTCGATGCTTAGGGTATTTTTCTGATGAAGAGGTGACCGTACTTGTAGCTACTTCCGGTGATACGGGCAGTGCCGTGGCCAATGGCTTTTTAGGAGTACCCAACGTACAGGTAGTGATCCTTTACCCGAAAGGCAAGGTGAGTCACCTCCAAGAACAACAGCTGACCACGCTAGGGCAAAATATATCGGCCCTGGAAGTTGACGGTACTTTCGATGATTGCCAAAGCATGGTCAAAGCGGCATTTTTGGATAAAGAATTAGATCAGCATAAGCAACTTACATCTGCTAACTCTATTAACATCGCCCGGCTACTGCCCCAATCCTTTTATTATTTTTGGGCCATGGCCCAGTTACCTAGTGACGAAAATGTCCTATTTTCAGTGCCTAGCGGTAACTATGGCAATCTTACCGCCGGGCTATTAGCTAAAGCCATGGGACTGAATATCAAGGGGTTTACAGCATCCTCCAATATCAATGACGTCGTCCCGAAATACTTGGCCAGGGGCGATTACTATCCCAAACCGTCGAAATCCACCATTTCTAACGCCATGGATGTGGGCAACCCCAGCAATTTCGGGAGGATGACGGAGCTTTATGATCGATCTTGGAAGAAAATAACTGGTGATATCGTCGGCTACAGTTTCACAGACGAACAAACCCGGCAGGTAATGAAAGAAGTTCATGACCGGTACGATTATGTGCTTGACCCTCATGGCGCAGTGGGGTACCTGGGCCTTAGGGATCATTTAAGAAATACATCGGCCACCGGGGTATTCTTGGAAACTGCGCATCCCGCTAAGTTCATAGATACCGTTACAGCAGTAATTGGCGAGGTCGAGATCCCGGGTCGGTTAAAAACCTATTTGGATAAGAAAAAGGTGAGCATTCCCATGGGTAACTCCTACAAAGACCTGAAGGAATATTTGATGGCGTAGGCGAAAGGGTTTTGGGTTCTTGACGGCTAAGCGGCGTCTATGAACCTAGGCTTGATTAAAAAATGATCGTCATTCCGCGCCGGTGGTTGTGAGAGGGCTCATGGCGAGAGCCGGGATTTGCTGGGTCATAGAACGGAAGCTACTCCCCTGTTTGAAGGCTCCGAAACTATTCAAAACCTCATTTTAGCCTAGGTAACCATGATTTTAAATCGAACGAAGGTTATGAAGAAACCTGGACTCGATAACCACTTATCAGTTTGATGTTATCCAGGGCAGTTTTTGCTCGTAAGCTTGGTGACCCTTGGTGCATGTGCGTCTTAGTGGCTGGGGAAGCTTCGCCACCAAGGCACCAAAGCTCAAAAAATCACTAAGGGATCTCCTTTACGATCTAATCTAGCCCCTTTTATATCGAACTAACGTAAGAAGATAGTTTACGTAATCGAATGTGCGCATAAGGGTGATAGTTAGCCCTGGTAATGAGCTTTTGTTATGAGCGACATCGCCCGGATTACAAATCCTTTTGTAATGATAAGTACACATGACGTTCCGCTAAATGCGCACTAGGTGATAATGCGGGTCTAAAACAACTACCTAGTTAAGTATCACTTAATCATCATGTCATGGCTAATACTTTGCCGGTTTTCCATTGGAAAGGCTCACCCTAATAAACTCCCTCAAGTCGTCGTTAGCAGATTGCAGGTCCTCATTCCGCAGATACATCATATGCCCGCTCCTGTATCCTTTAAAGCTCAAGCGATCTTTCATTTTACCACTAGGGTCGATTTGCCACATGGTGTATTTAGCATGGAAATAGGTAGTAGCGCCATCATAATAGCCGGACTGGAACATTACCTTTAAATAAGGATTTTCGGCCATCGCTTTGCGCAGATCTTCACGAGTGGTATTGTTCTCACGATTCCAAGGTCTTACGGGTCCGAACATGTTATACTTGGTATCCGTCTTAAACTGCAAATGCTCACGGGTATAATAGTTTATAGCTGGCGTGAAAGAGTGCAGCCAAGAAGTAAGCTCAGCGCTGTAGTCCGGGCTTATTCCCGCTTCCGTTTTATTTAATCCCAAGTACCGTGAGTCCAGCCTGCCGATCGTCTGCCCGGTTTTCTCCCGTAGCAGCTCCGTCCAAAAGAACGAAGTGGGAACGTCTAGGTTGAGTTTTAAGATAGATTCCTTTGAAATGCCGGAATAGTAGGCCATTCGCCCAGCCACTTTTTCTTTCTCGTCTTGTGGAAGGAATCCACCACGGGTCAGCGCAGGGATGACCACATCCAAGGTATATTGCTCAGATTCCGGCAAGATCTCCAGCAGATCTTTTTGCTGAAGAGCCGCCGGAAGAGCTTTATGATACCACGCCGCGGCAGTAAAATATGGCAGCGAAAGCCCTGAAGAGATCGGCACATCGGAATCAAAGATCAAATAATCCGCCGGCGACACGAGGATCACTCCATTGAGGTACATCCACTGGCTTTCTTGTAATTCCAGCGCCAGTCCTGCTACGCGGGTGCCCCCGTAGCTTTCGCCAATGATATACTTAGGCGATCGCCAGCGATTGTTTCGCGAAACAAAAGTGCTGATCCATCCCGCCAAATACTTAATATCTTCATTGATCCCAAAAAATTGCTTTTTATCGGGAAGTTGACCTTCCTTATCCTTGATCATCCTAGAGTATCCCGTATTCACCGGGTTTACAAAGACGATATCCGCTACATCCAAAATTGAGTAAGGATTATCGCGTATGCCATAAGGCTGTACCGGGTAGCCCTCGTCGTCGATATTCAATATCTTGGGGCCGGTATAGGCAATATGCATCCAAACCGAGGCCGAGCCGGGGCCCCCATTGAACGAAATGACCAGCGGACGCTCGGCGTTATTACTCACATCACTCCGCTGGTAATAGGTATAGAACAGCGTGGCAATGGGCATTCCTTCATCATCCCACACCGGCTGTGTTCCTGTACGTGCGGTGTAAGGGACCTTTACACCATTTATAGTTGTGTTATGCCTGGTGGTAATGACAGTATCTATTGGGAGGGTCCGCTGTTGGCCCAACGTAGAGGCTAATGATGCCACCGAAAAGGTTATCGTGATGAGTAGTTCTTTCATGACCTGGTCTAAGTTATTTTGACCCCGTCAATGTAAATATTTTTAGTAAACTTTTATATTGAACTTTATTGGACTGGTTGAAAGTTAGTTTCGACTGTTTACCAAGCGCTTACGCTTCGTTAGAGGATGACGCAAATTTTAACTAAATTGATGGTCTAAGCCAAGGACAATGCACCTCACCCAATTCCCAAATATTAACTGGCTTCGCGCACAAGCAAACTCCAACTTCAGCAATGGACAAGGAATTGATCGTATTTCTCTACGTCATAAAGGGTGGCCCAATGTTATTCTCAATACAGCCACGGGACCGGCTGAGCGCACGGGGATCAAAGGTCCGTTCAGCCTATTTCTAAACCACCATGGTAGTAGTATCCTGCGGGCTGGGGGCAGTTCATTATCTATTCATGAGGATGTTTTTGGTATCACTAATTTTGAACAATACTACGACTTGATCATCCCCAAAGGGATGAAGACCACCACCTTTAATATCCATTTCGGGGAGCAGCTTTACTTTGAAACACTTCACTCTGCGACTACGAAACCAGTATGCCAGTTGGATAATTTCGGGCACCAAAATTACAAGGGTTTAAACCTACACGTTCGGACCCATTTTCGTGACACCGCCTTTGACCGTATCATTTTACAATTAAAGGAGCTTTACCTGCCGGGCAGGGATGCTGATGTGCAAGATGAAAACGAAAATCAACTGCTATCATTACTGTTGCTTCATATTCTTAAGCTCAATGAAAGAGATCTTGCGGGACTCCAAAGCATTCAATCGCTCAAAGCCTCCACGCGCGAAGAACTCATGAGAAGGCTGATCCTGTCCGTAGATTACATACATGATCATTATAGGGACGAAGTGAGTCTCGACTCCTTGAGTAAGGTGAGTTGCTTATCCAAATTCCATTTTTTGAGAACATTTAAAGAAGCCCTAGGATGTACTCCCGGTCAATACTGGCGATCTCTAAAGCTAAAAAAAGCGGAGAGCCTATTACGACAGACCGCGATGACGGTCAGTGATATTGCGCTGGAGGTAGGTTTTAAGGAGGTGAATGCGTTTATCAAGTTTTTCCGGCAAAAACGTAAAATGTCACCTACATCGTTTCGAAGAATTAGCAATTTTGGATAGAAAGTACCACAGGCTTCCGGCTTACATTTAGGCTAAAACATTGTAATGGTACGGATAGGATTTTACTTTTTACCCTTGGTCATGACCAGTAGTGTACTTCTAATGAGCTACCTCGCTCCCGGGGTATCTTCCTTAGCAAAGAAAAAGACAAGCTATACCTTCCTTGCGGGGGTGTTGGTATGGGTAATCTATTTGAGCCTACTGTCACGATATGGAATGTTGGATGATTTTGGTTTCCCGCCAAGGGTCCCTTTATTGATCATCATCCCAGCCATTGTTTGCATCTTTTTGTTTGTGACACGCAGTTATACGAGGCAAGTTGTCCGCTTTACTCCAAAGGCCGTGCCTGTCTACGTACAGTCTTTCCGGGTTGTCGTTGAATTATTGATATATGGAGCCTACCTGCAAGGTACGTTCCCGGAAGCGGTGACTTTCGAAGGTACTAATTTTGATATCTTGGTAGGGATATCGGCTCCTTTTATCGCTTTTCTGCATCAGAAGAATAAGATCTCAACCAAAGGACTTCTTGTATGGAACATCTGTTCACTAAGTGTGCTGGCCCTCACGGCGTACAGCTTTATAGCTGCCTTTTATATTCATGGCGTGGCTACTTGGAGCAACCGGGATGAATTTGTCCAACTGCCGTACTTACTTTTAGCCGGGATGCTTTTACCTTTTGCCATCTTTTACCATGTCATTTCAATTCGACAAACATCAGCCGACAAGAAATAAAAGAGAAATATCCTATTCACGGACACCAAATTGATCATAGTGGACTGGCCTAACACACTATGACCACTAATCCTACTGGGTAATGGGATAACGGGAAAATTAGCCGGCAGTAAGCCAAATAGAAGGTTGCCGATTGCTTACTGCCAACTGCCGACTTTAATTTCTCACTAGCCGCGAACGAGCCTCTAAAAGTTGGCGGGCATCCTTTACGTTATTGCTAAGTTTTTTGAAAGGGCCTAAGCCGTTGCTTTTGTACCCAGTTACCGAACCCTCTTCACGTAAGAAGGTGACGGGCTGTCGTGCCGTATTTACATATTCATCTTTAGCTTTGAAATATAGCGGGAACAACTGCTTTTCGATCACGGCATATAGGGTATTCCCTTCTTGATCAGCGATGACCGTCACTGTTTTCCCTTTTTCAAATTCATAAGTACCCTCGTATTCTTCCAGTTCCTTATGGGTAAGTTTTTCATAGTCGTAAGGGTTGTTTTCTGAAAGGATGAGTCCTTCGCCGGGTTGCCATTTATCGTATTCCATGTAGTAAGCTACCATCCTAGCCTCCGGGAGCCCTTTAAGCTTAGCTACCAAATGTAATGCGCCATCAATCCCCGCTGAGATCCCCGCTGTAGTGATGACCGTCCCGTTATCTACAAAACGTACATTATCCAATACTTTGGTGTTGGGATATCCTTCTCTTAACCCTTCTATAGCATCATGGAATGTAGTAACCGTCTTACCGTCCAAGATGCCCGATTCCGCCAGGACAAAAGCCCCGGTACATACCGAAAAGTGATATTCCGCCTTTTTTTGCGACTTTACCCACTTGATCACCTCCGGGTCTCCCGAGGCGGCACTAGAATTTCCCCCGAAAAACGCTACTATATCTGCCTGTGGAGCATCACTAATGTCATAATCCGGCACGATTTTTAAAATACCTTGGGATAAAATGGGGTCTTTAGTTTTGGAAACCGTAAATACCTCGTACCCGGCGTAAGAGAATACCTCCATAGGGCCGGCAAAATCAAGCACTTCTACCCCATTCTGCAGGTAAAAAGCGATAGTTTTTCGTTGTTCTATTTGTTTTGTTCTTTGTTCTGCTGTCATGGCAGTGAGTTCCATACCGCAGTGATCACATTTACCCGCTGCTTCGAAAGTTTCATCGTCGCAGTGATTATTACAAGGCGGGCAATAATAGGCTAACACTTCCCCGGGAATTACAGTTTGTGCCCACAACGCTGGACAGAAAGTTACGACCAGTAATAAGATTATTTTGTTCATGACCTTTTTATTTTAAAGGTATGACCAATACTATCCACTAGCTAGGACAACTAGGCGCGGGATCAGGACATCATCAAAAAATCATGGGGTAATCGCCCGGTATGTTTTTTCAAGGTTTCCCTCAGCTGGTTAGTGCTTTTCAAACCACATTCCCGGGCCACCATTTCTACCTTAGCGCCTTCATTGAGTAACTGTATAGCGGTCTCCACCCTTAGCTTTTCTACATATGTGCCTATGGTGATCCCCGTGGTATTTTTGAAAAGCCGGGTCAAATTCCTAGCACTGGTGTGCACCTTCAGCGCCAGGTCTTCCAGGGTATAGTTTGCGGACAAGTGGTTAGACAGCCAATTTTGGATCTCATGGACTCGATCTTCTTGGTGGTTCCTATATTGTAAGAATATGCTGAGCTGCGGGTCACTTTCGCCTCTTCTCAGGTAAACAACTACTTCCCTGGCAACATCAGAGGCAAAACGGCTGCCATATTTCTTTTCTAATAGATATAAGGCCAGGTCAATACCCGAGGCCACACCAGCACTGGTATGGATCCTTTCATTCTCCACAAAAAGCCGGTTAGTAAGCAGGTCTACCTTTGGGAATTTAGCCCGGAATTTGTCGAAATATTTCCAATGCGTGGTGCATGGCAGTCCGTTTAATAGACCCGATTCCGCCAAAAGGAAAGCACCCGTACACACGGAACACAGGGTAGCACCTTGCCGGTATTGTAAAATCAACCAATCTAAAAAAGGACCAAGAGAACGGGTAAAATGCGGGTCAAACAAAAGCTGCGCCTGCAGGCCGGGGATAAAGAGGATATCATCCTCGCAAAGAGATACCTGGTGATACGGTATTAGCTCGGTAAAAACAAGGCCACTACTCGTTGAAAGTTGGGTATCTTCATTCAAGGAAATATATTGCGAGGTGATTTTAGCGCCATATTCCTGCGCCTCGTAAAAAATATGGGCCGGGCCGCTTATATCCAAGAGGTGTACGCCTGGCGGGCTTAGAAAAACTGCCTTTACCGGGGAGGTATTTTTTATAGGGTTAGCATTAAAATATTCGTTCATTAAGTCATCAAATGTAGCCGTACCGTATCAAATTAGAAATTACCAATTCTCAAATTGTAACAGGTATTTAAGCGCTAGGTTACCTGCCAGTAGCCCTATTAGATCGGTTGTAAAGCCTGTTGATCAATTTTTACTCTACGGTTTTGCAATGTACCAGGGTACTCAAACAACCTCCTCCAGCAGGGTACGAAAAGCCACATGACGATCTTTGTACTTCAATTGATGTTCGCGGATGAGCGCAGGCGCATGAGAGGCCAGGTATTCTTCTACATTGCCAATGCTCTCGGCAAAATATTGGATAGAATAGGAAGAAGTCGCCGGGTCGTCATGCCCTAGGATCTTATACATTTTAGAATCATGGAACATGCCCGATTTCATGACCTTAGGGATGTGCTCTCCTTTCATCCAGGTGAGCCATTCTCGCTCGATCTCTTTATCCACTCCTACCGTTACATTGTAAATTATCATCGACTAAGTTCTGCTTAAAAGTGGGTCCGTATTTTTTCAAACGCAAAAATATCACTATTTTAATAATCATGTTGTTAAAGTTGGTAGGTAAAAATCGATCCAACGCCTTATGGGTCCTATGGATCTTAGTACTTTGCTCCTTCTCATGTCGGCGGCCTGGAAATGAAAGCTCGGGACCAAACCCTGGCCCAGCCCTGCCCGGGGATACTCCCGGTATCAATTTTGATCTTGAGAACATAAAA
This sequence comes from Fulvivirga sp., assembly GCA_028280565.1. Lineage (GTDB taxonomy): Bacteria > Bacteroidota > Bacteroidia > Cytophagales > Cyclobacteriaceae > Fulvivirga. The sequence goes on along the minus strand of JANQLQ010000279.1, from coordinate 1,631 downwards.
CGCAGGGGCTCACTGGTAGCTATAGTAGATAATAGCTCCACGGGGTATTTTATCTATAAAGGCCAGCCGATGGGGTATGACTTTGACCTGCTCAACTTATTTGCAAAGCACTTGGGGGTCCGGCTGGAAATAGAGCTCACGCCTAGTATATCTTCCGCTTTTGATATGCTCAACCAAGGAAAAGGCGACATTATTGCCTACAGCTTAACCATAACAAAAGAACGGAAAAAGCTAGCCAACTTCACCAATAGCCACTATACCACGCGCCAGGTACTCGTCCAGCGAAAGCCCGACGGATGGAGAACGATGACCCGTGATGAACTGGACCGGGCTTTGATCAGGAACCAAGTAGACTTGATCGGCAAAGAGGTCTACGTACGTAAAAGCTCTTCTTATATAGATCGGTTATACAATCTTTCCGATGAAATCGGGGGAGATATCATTGTATTGGAGCAATCAGACAGTATGGAAACCGAGCGGCTTATCAAAATGGTGGCAAATGCTGATATAAACTATACCATTTCTGATGAAACAGTAGCACTGGTCAATGCTGCTTATTATGCGAACATAGATGTGCTCACCCCTGTGAGTTTCCCCCAGCAGATCGGCTGGGCAGTGAGAAAAAATGCCGGCCGCCTGTTGGAAGAATTGAACGATTGGCTTAGGGCTACCAAAAAAGAACCCACGCATAACGTCATCTATAACAAGTATTTTAAAAGTCCCCGGGCATCGGTTATTCGTGCAAAAAGTGATTTTTCTTCGATTGCCGGTCGAAGTATTTCACGCTACGACGATACTATCCAGGCGGCAGCCGACTCCATTGGGTGGGACTGGCTTCTGCTCGCTTCCCAGGTCTACCAGGAGTCCCGCTTTGATCCAAAAGCCGAGTCTTGGGCAGGGGCCATAGGATTAATGCAACTCGTCCCGGAAACAGGGCGCCGCTTCGGGGCAAAAAAGTTGACCGACCCTGTACAAAGCATTTGGGCAGGCGTAAATTACATCCGGCACCTCGATACATTATGGGCCAAAACCGTCAAAGGCAAGGACGAGCGTATTAAATTCGTGCTTGCTTCCTACAATGTGGGCTTAGGGCATGTCGTAGATGCCCGCGACCTGGCCCGGAAACATGGGAAAGACCCTACCCTTTGGAATGATAATGTAGAATACTATCTACTCAAAAAAAGCAGTAAAGAATTCATAAACGACCCAGTAGTCAAATTTGGCTACTGCCGCGGTGAAGAGCCAGTAAATTACGTACACGACATCCTCAATCGTTATTCGCAATATAAACAGTTATTGAGCTCTTGAGCTTAAACCCATATTTAATGCCGTTAATTAAGGCCAGCGCTCACCTCTAAAGCCCCTAAAGGGGAACCAACCGCGCGGTGGATTGCCCCTCTAGAGGTACGATGGGTACGCTTAACTAAATGGTAGTGAACCCATATTATTCACCTGGGCAATTGCTAGAAGGGATAACCCCTGTGACCCTTGGCGGTCTCTGTGGTTAAAAGTAGACTACTGGTAAATAAGCCTCCTAGTGTCGAGTCATACCTCAACTGACGTGTAGGATTAAACAATGAACTCTATTTGCCAAGTTGGGAAGTTCTCGACAAGTTAGCAATAGGCAAAGT
>JANQLQ010000277.1 GCA_028280565.1 Fulvivirga sp. | reverse complement strand
GGGTTGGACAGCGCGTTTCGAGGGGAAAATGGGCTTTGTTGCTGGCGCCCTTTTCTTTTGTTTCGTTTTCTTTCCCCGAAGGGATGCCTATGGCATGGGAGTGCAAAAGAAAATGAAAACTGGACTTAGAACCTCAAAATCCCGCGTATACTGCTCATTTCGAGATTTGCATTCCCAGAGACATCTTAAAAACAATGCTTAATTTGCCAAAATATAAACGTTCTCCAGTCAAATTTAATTTTCAAAGACACCCTTCATAAAATGCCATTAAGAATGCTTCCAAACCCGGATTCAAAAATCATTTAATACGCAGATGTCATTTTGCCCGGAATGCTGGTCAACCGTGGCATAGTTGCATCTTGATGACCAAGGTTGCTGTGCCGGCCTCAATAATTACCTAGAAACCTGGACTCGATAATTGTTTATCAGTTTGATGTTATCCAAGGCAGTTTTAGCGAGTAAGTTTGGTGACCCTTGGTGCATTTGCGTCTTAATGGCGAAGCTTCCCCGGCCACCAAGGCACCAAAGCTCAAAGAATCACAAAGGGGTCTTCTTTAAGATTTAATTATTTTATATCGAACTCAAGTTGGAAATTTCGAGATGCTTTCTTTTATAGCTTCGTCTAAAAAAAATTACGACAACTTATCCATTATCATACACGCAACCTCGTACTAGCACCTCCCTAATCCCGAAGGGATGAAATTATTATAGAAAAAAATAATTCAATGCCCCAAAACCCTGAAGGGGTGTCATGATAACCACTCAAATAGAAATCGTTCCTCATAAGGTATTTCATACCTGTCCAAGAATTCTAAATACTCCTCGCGGAAGGTCCTCTTCTTATGATGCTCCTCTTGATGGAGAATGTACCGGTACACCTTATCGATCTGTGAATGGGAATATGAAAATGCCCCATACCCCTCTCGCCACCTAAACTTCCCCGGCAACCACCTATTTTCATTGATGAAATTCGTGGAATTGTTTTTAACGTCCCTCATCAAATCAGCTAACGCCATAGAAGGCTTCATGCCAATAAAAAGATGGACATGATCTGTCACTCCATTGATAATGATAGGTTTTTGACCCTTATTTTTGATGATCCCGGTCATGTACTTGAACACCTCGCTTCGCTAAGCCTTGTTTAATAGGTTTTCCCTTCCCTTTACAGCGAAAACGGTTTGAATGTAAATTTGCGAAAACGTTCCGGGCATAATGGTTTCACTCCTTCGGAGTTTTGTTGGCTATGGTATTCCTCTATAATAATTTCATCCCTTCGGGATTGGCAAGATACACTATTTATCAAGTGAAAACCCCTAAGTTAACGGTTATATATAATTATCGGGGCTCCAAAACTTAACTGGGAAAATTCATCAAGATCTTCGACAGTAACAAAATACCTTACTGTAGTCATCCTGGTCTCTACATGAAAATATTGAGACAAAATATTCGTTTTTCGGCGAAAATCCCATGTTTTTATCGATCGACCACCGTAGCGATAAATAATGTGGGTCAAAGAATACTAAGATATCTTCCCCAATGTCTAATCCTGATCTATTGTTACAGTAGTTATCCTGGCCTATTATAATATTAATTCCGTTAAGCTAAGCGTACCCATCGCACTCCTCCAGGGGCGATCCACTGCGCGGTTGGTTCCCCCCCAGCTTTAGGGGTGAGCGTGGGCCTTAACTTAACCGCACTAATTCTTACATTAAGGTTAAAACGCTAAGCACTAGAATTTTCACCATCACCCGTATCATTGAACCTGTTAAAGATCTCCTGCTCGTAAAAAGTAGTGGTGATAATATCTTCTTCACATATCACCATCTCTGTATTCACATCTTCTTGTGACCCCGCCTCCCGGATACTTTCGTAGACGCTCAAATAATCGGTGGTAAGCTGAACATCTAGGCTTTCCGTACGATAGCCGCTGTAAAACGGCAAGATACGGATATAAGACTGGCCGTCCGGTTCATTCAACTCCGTGGCAATACCCACATATACTTTCCCATTACGCAAGGTGATCATAAGCAACTGTTGAGTAGCATAGCTTTTCAATAGATCAAGTTGCATGGAGTTTCCCGTCTTTTCTATGGCCTTGGAAAGGTATAAATTCTCGACATTGGGAGTCATCTTTCTTTTCAAGGTATTAAAAGCATTGGTCCATCCGTATGCTAGTAAGAATGAGAACAAGGAGGGATAAAAGAAATCGATTTGTAAGGGGATCTTGACCAGCCAAAGCTCAAGCGAAGGGAATCGCCATGTGATCAATAACCATAAGACAAAGGAAACCAATAAGAATCCAAAACCATAAATAGAGGAATCAAAGATCAAGCGTTGCCGTTCTAGGCGTTTGTAGCGAAATTTAGTTCTTATACAGCGGGTAAGATAATAATAACCTCCTAATAAGGGGAGCAATAAAATACTCCAACTCATCTATCACGAGGTATAGGCTTTAATTTTTCTAATAACCTCTTTACATTTTCAGACTGGAGGACATCCATAGCATCAATGGTAAAAGTCCCGGATTCCGTGATCTTATATTTTTTATCTAATAATACTTTCCTATCAAGACCTCTCATTAAAAGTAACTGCTTTACTAGTAGAACGAAATATAGTAAAATTTAGTTGTTTTTCCATGAATAATCCATAGCCCTGTAGCAGATCTATCCTCTTGTCTTTTTCATAGCCCAAAAAAGCATCAGCCAGCCTGCAATAAAAAAAATGCCCCCTAAAGGAGTGATTGCACCCAAAAAGGTAATATTAGTAAGAGAAAGGACATATAAAGAGCCACTGAAAAACACAATCCCGGTAAGCATGGCATAGGCTGCAAAATATAATAGCTTGTTGTGCTTATTGCCCCCTGCTTTTAATACAACACCAATAAGCAACATCGCTAACACATGGTAGAAATGATATTTAACTGCCGTTTCAAAAGTGTCTACACGACCATTTCGTTGTAGGGTCTCCTCCAAGCCATGGGCACCAAAAGCGCCGATCCCTACGGCCAAAGCACCTGCCAAAGCCGCTATCATGATTATTCTTTTATCCATGTTTTAGTTCCTTGCTCCAAAGATAGCACTCCCCACCCTCACCAAGGTACTTCCCTCCTGTACGGCTATTGGGTAGTCGCCGCTCATTCCCATGCTCAGCTCTTTCATTTCTATATTGCTGGGGGTAGCCGAGGCAGAGATTTGATCAAACAATACTTTCAGTCCCTTAAATTCTTCTCTCACCTGGTCTTCGTTAGGGGTATTAGTGGCCATACCCATTAAACCCAATATTTTCACATGGGTCATTTCGGCAACGGCAGGCAAACCGACCAGTTCCATCAACTCTTGGGGAGACAAACCAAACTTTGTGTCTTCCTGTGCTATATGTACCTGCAAAAGACAATGGATCACACGGCCCACCTTTTTCCCTTGTTTATTGATCTCTTTCAATAGTTTTAGGCTGTCGGCAGCATGAATAAGGCTCACAAACCGTGCGATGTACTTGACCTTATTGCTTTGCAGGTGGCCTATCATATGCCATTCTACGTCATCCGGCAGTTGAGTGCTTTTTTCTACTAACTCCTGCACTTTATTTTCACCAAAGAGACGCTGCCCTGCGTCGTAAGCCTCTCGGATCAAGGAAATAGGCTTCGTTTTACTTACCGCTACCAATCCACACGAATTTGGATTCAAATAATCGTGGAATTGTTTAATATTGTTTTTAATATCCATCGCTAAACCGTGCCATATTGACACAACGGCAAAATAAATTATTTTAACTGATAGGTCATGCCTATTCTTGGTACTTTATTGAAGAAAGGAATACGTATAAGGGAAAGCCTTGAACAAGAGTATTCCAATCCCTTTGATCTTCAGAAGAATGAGCTTAAAAAACTACTGATCTCTGCCAGCCAGACCTCGTTCGGCAAGCAATATCGTTTTGATCATATCTTAGGGGCTTACAAATACACTAACAAAGAGTTTTTCGAGCGGTTCAAACAGTTCATCCCCATTCATAATTATAACAAAATATACGATGAGTGGTGGTCACAAGCGAAACGCGGCGGTTCAAATGTCTGCTGGCCGGGCAAGGTAAAGTATTTTGCTTTGAGCTCGGGCACTTCCGAAGCCTCCTCTAAGTATATCCCCATCACCCGGGATATGCGAAAGGCCATACAAAAAACGAGTATCCGGCAGATATTGACATTAAGCAAATACGACTTACCTTCAGAAGTTTACCAAGGCGGTATCCTTATGCTGGGAGGCAGTACCCAGCTCAATAACCGCGGCAGTTATTTTGAAGGTGATCTCAGCGGTATTACTGCCGCCCAGATCCCGTTTTGGTTCCAGCATTTCTACAAACCCGGTAAAAAAATCGCTAAAACAAGGGATTGGGATGAAAAACTGGATGAGATCGCCCGTAATGCCGGCGACTGGAACATCAATATCATCGTGGGAGTACCGGCCTGGATCCAGTTATTGATGGAGAAAATATTGGATTATTATAGCGCCACCCACATCCATGAGGTATGGCCCAACCTTTCCGTCTATGTACATGGCGGAGTATCTTTCGATCCCTATCGCAAAGGATTCCAGAAATTGCTGGGGAAGGATATCTACTACATAGAGACCTACCTGGCCTCCGAAGGTTTCATAGCCTTTCAAAATGGTCCTGGCCAACGCTCCATGAAAATGGTGTTGAATAGCGGGATCTTCTATGAATTTATCCCCTTTGAGCGTAAATACTTTAATGAAAGCGGGGAGCTATTGTCCAACGTACCCACCCTAATGATTGATGAAGTAGAAGAAGGGAAAGAGTACGCCCTACTGCTCTCAAGCTGCGCGGGAGCTTGGAGATACTTGATAGGGGATGTGGTCAGGATCATCAATAAAGAAGAAGCAGAAATCGTCATTACGGGCAGGACCAAACATTTTTTAAGCTTATGTGGAGAACACCTATCAGTGGATAACATGAATAAGGCGATAGAATTAGTCTCTGACGACCTTAATATCACTATCCCGGAATTTACGGTGTCCGGCATTCCCCATGGATCCCTTTTTGCTCATCATTGGTACATCGGTACGGATGATACAGTGAATGAGACTGAAATGAAGGTAAAGCTAGACAACTATCTTAAAGAGCTTAACGATGACTATGCCGTAGAAAGGAGCGCAGCGTTAAAAGAAGTTTTTATCAGCGTTTTACCTCTCAATACATTTTACAAATACATGGAAGCCAAAGGCAAGGTAGGCGGACAGAATAAATTCCCACGGGTGATCAAAGATTCGCAGTTGGAAGACTGGAAGTCGTTTTTAAACCTGGCGGTTTAATGTACCTACTGAACGGGGCACTCTTCGGTTTGGTCCTGGCAGTACTTGTTGGGCCTGTCTTTTTTACATTGATACAAACCAGCATTGAAAAAGGTTTTAACAAGGCACTTTTAGTGGCCGCAGGCATAAGTTTGAGTGATGTCTTCTATATTTTTTTAGCCTACATGGGCTTTTCACAGTTCATAAAAACATCGGGGTATAGCGTGTACCTCGGCTACCTCGGGGGCATCCTCCTTATCCTTTTCGGCCTGTACAACTACTCAAAAAAACCCCGGATCATACCTGTAGAGCAAGTACGGGTAGAAGCTGTAGGATTTTACCGTTTTATCTTAAGGGGATTTGTTATCAACGCCATGAGCCCGTTCGTCTTGGTGTTTTGGCTAGGAGCCATGAGCCTCGCTACGGTAGAATACCAATACCATGGACATGAAATAGTTTTATTTTTCACAGCTACCGTGACAACTGTATTTACCGGCGATTGCCTAAAGGCGTACCTTGCTACCCGGCTGAGACGTATGATCACCACCCGTTTCATGAAAATACTGAACCTTGTGGCAGGAACAGCGCTCATTTTATTCGGCCTACGTATGTTAATAGATCCCTCGGGAGGTATTTAAAATACTAGTCCATAGTATTGAGTCGTGAGTCTTGAGTAACCATATAGCAGTGCAGAAGGTAGGGTTTATATTCGAATTCAAGTGGCATAAGGAGGGGAGACATCCAGGGACAGTGTGGCCTATTTGAGGCTTGTGGGTAAGCGGCCCATAGGGGCTGAGTTCTGTGTAGTCCGCCCAATGCCCATACCTAGGAACGTCGTTCCTTGCAGGCTTAGCGTTGGGATGTGCGTGGCAAGCCCCATCGGGATCACTACGTGGGAATCTTTGAAGTTGTGAAACGAAAACCTATTATACTTATAAAAAGAACGGCTCACGTTCAACAACTTAGCAGATTCCGGCGCTCGCACAAGCCCGTCCCTCACCAACGGCCGGAATGACGGTAAAGAAGGTTTTTTTCGTTCTTGGTGAGGATACCCAAAGGGCTCCTTTATCGTTAAATCCCTGTCTATCAAATAATTGATGTAAAAAAGTAGAACTAGCATTGCCTTGCGTACTCATTTTCGATGGTGAAGCCTTCAATTTAAACCTCGGATATTCTTCACATTTCAGTGGGATTTTATATTTTGCCTTTTAGATAACTATGAAGATCCGGCGAAAAACGAACGAATGTCCCAATTGCCACGCACTGCTAGATAAGGTATACAATTTTTGCCCTCTTTGCGGACAAGAGAACACCGATAACAACGTGTCTTTCAACATGTTGATCGCCGACTTTTTCAATACGTTCTTTGCGCTCGATTCAAAGTTTGCCAAATCCTTTGTACCGTTCCTTTTCAAACCCGGCGCCCTGACCAACCTGTACGTGAGTGGCAAAAGAATGACCTACGCCCATCCACTGCGGCTCTACCTGATCATAAGCCTGTTTTTTTTCTTCATGTTTACGCTGGCCAGCAAAAAATCCATTGAAGATCAGTCCGACGGGCAAGTGATCCGGGTTAATTATTCCCTGGACGACATTGAAGAACTGGATTCTGCAGACCAAGCCATACTGGCCCAAGTCATCGGTGAAGAGAAAATAAAGATGATCCAAGACGGTTTGGACGGGGATGAGATCAAGGATCTTCGAAAAGTGCTGGAAGATGAGCTTACGGAAGAAGACATCCGGGACTTAAATGAAGTATTGGATAGTAGTACCCTGTGGTTACTTCGTATAATCCCCCCGCCCATCCACGAAAATGGACCAGGGAAAAACAAAGAAATTAACAACGATAGTGGAAAAGTATCATCTGCTCCCATGGCAATGACAATAGACAGCCTCAATAGTGAGGCAGAACCTAGAAACAAAGAGACAACAGGGAAAGAAGGCTTCTTCGATGTATTCGAAAAATTAGACTGGGACTTGATCTCTGAACTGAAAGACGACCGGAAGATCAGCGATGAACAGATCTATGATTCTTTGCAATTGGGCCAAATCTCGGCTCTGCAAGAGCACATTGTACGGCAATTGATACGGGTGAACCGGGCAGATGAAGAACAGTTGGCAGAGTACATTCTCAAAAACCTGCCCTTGATGATGCTCATACTGATCCCCATCTTTGCGCTGATCTTAAAGCTTCTCTATGTCCGCAAAAAGCATTTTTACATTAAACACCTTATCCATGCTTTACATTTGCACAGCTTTGCTTACCTCTTTTATGGTCTCAGCTTAATCGTTATGACCTATTTTATTCAAGATGAAGACAACGCCTCCGTTTTTGGATTGATAAGCTTTTTGATAGTTTCCACCTATGCATTTATCTCTTTCCTGCGGGTGTATCGCCAGCACTGGTTTAAAACACTTATCAAATTTAATGTTACCGGTTATATTTATGTGATCTGCATCTTCGTCTTCTTTTTAACTGAATTGGCCATCTCTTTTTTACTATACTAGTGTTAAGCTAAGGCTCAAATGACATATGGGTACAGGATGAGCATGTTTGCGGGTTTGGAAGGTTCTCGATCAGTAGGCAATCGGCAGAGGGCAATAGGCAAAAAAATGTAAGATTGCTCATTGCCAACTACCGACTTTAAAAAGGGCATCATTGAAAATTCAAGTAGCGTATGGAGGGGAGACCTCCAGGAACAGCGCGGCACATTGGAGCCCTGTGGGTAAGCGGCCTGTAGGGGCTGGATAGTGTGTTTAGCGGGGAAAATGGGCTTGGTTGCCGGCGCCTTTATCTTTTGTTTCGTTTTCTTTCCCCGAAGGGATGCCTATGGCATGGGCGTGCAAAAGAAAATGAAAACTGGACTTAGAACCACGAAATCCCGCGTATACTACTCATGGCGAGGCTGGCATTTCCCGAAACATTCTAAAAATGTAGCTTAACTTGCCAAATCAAACGTTTTACTCTCAAAGCTAATTTTCAAGGACGCACTTTTATAGGATCATGGGGCACAAACGACAACGCCCGGATTACAAATCCTATTGCCTCGATAAGTACGCATTACGCTGCGCTAAATGCGCACTAGTTGAATTGAAAATTCAAGTGGCGTATGGAGGGGGGACATCCAGGAACAGCG
>JANQLQ010000200.1 GCA_028280565.1 Fulvivirga sp. | reverse complement strand
CGAGTGGGGGATCGCTTCACGCCTTGCCAAAGCCAACACACTGGGTTCGCGATGACGAAAAAACAAAAGTATGTCATAGGTAGGCTGGCGATGCCCGTGCAAGGGCTACGAAGCCATCTCCTCCAAGAGATATACCGCATGGACTTTGCTACCGCTCCTTGAGCAGGGGATGGCTCCACCGCTAGCCTTACGAACCAGCCCTGGGTTCGCGCCGTAGGCGCCCCTTTGGGGCAATGACAATAAGAACAGTGTTGTCATAGTTAGGCTGGCGTAGCCGATAGGCGGGTTACGAAGCTGCCCCCTCTCGTGGTGTCCTGGGTGCACGCCATTTTACGTTTTACGAGTGGGGGATTCGTTTCACGCATCGCGAAGGGATGGAAATATTGTAAGTAGAAGTTCCGACGGTAAAACCCTAGGGGGGTGGTATTATTTCACCCCTTCGGGGTTGATGTATTCGGTGGTTATTGATTTTCTATCATAATTTCATCCCTTCGGGATTTAAACACTCAATGTATTTCCTTAAACGGACGGCTAAGACCAGATGACTCCGAGCCACCCGGTGGGTGCTTGTTTTGTAAAGGAGAGTTTTCCGTCTTGATCACAGTGTGTGTTGGTTACCCGTATTGCAAATGCTGGCGTTAGTGCCCTGTAATACTCAATAGGTCCGCGTTACAAACTACGGACCAGTTTAAAGGGAAGATGTAGCCAAACATTGGGTGTAAGCCAATATGAAAGCTTCCCCACTTGCCATATACTAATCGTTGCGTTTCATATCTTTCAACCAGAAATTTTCGTAATTTTATATAATGGATGCAGTGGAGCAAAAAATATTGAATGGCTACTTAGGCTTAATTAAGAGCCTTACTCCAACTATGAAATTAAGCCTAATCAAACATTTAAAGGAGTCAATGAAGGCTTCCAAAATGGAGGGATCACAAATGGAAGAGGCTTTTGGATCATGGCATTCCAACGAATCCGCGGAAGAACTCCTCAAAACCATTAGGTCAAGTAGGATGACCGACCGGCAGATTGAAGAGTTTTGAAATATCTGCTTGATACCAACATCTGTATTTACTATATCAAGGGTAAATACAAACTCAAAGAAAAATTCAAATCTGCTGGTTCTGGATCTCTCTTGATTTCTGAAATTACCCTGGCTGAGCTCAAGTTTGGTGTTGCGAATAGCCAATCACCTAATAGGAATATGGAGTCTTTGAAAAAGTTTCTAACGGGAGTTCAAATCCTTCCGATCTTCGATTCCCTGGATGTTTATGCAAATGAAAAAGCAAGACTGAGAAAAGCCGGTCAACCAATTGATGATTTTGACTTGTTAATAGGGACATCCGCAATAGCAAATGATTTGGTTTTAGTGACAAATAATATCAAACATTTTGAACGGCTGAATGATATCAAAATAGAAGACTGGACCAATGAACAAAACACAATCATGTAGATGGCTCGGCCAGCGATAACTGACGGAGTACACCTCTCACACAGCCTACCTGTGGTGTACTCGTGACATGAAAATTGCTTAACCACGGAGATCATTGTATCCTAAGCGTATTCACAAAGCACTCTTTGATTAAGAGTTAGTCTTCAATATTTTGCAGCGAAACAAGTTGTTTTGGGATCCTTTATTAACATAGAAACTCACGTCAACTGATGAATTCCATTGCCCCCAATCCAGGGTGAAACAGGATTGGATACAGGTTAACGGTTTGAGCAAGACGGATAGTCCTAACCATTCACTAACTGTATAGCATACTGCTTGCTCGATTCGGTCAATACAAAAAGAAAACTACATTTACATTACTTTGGGCAGCTAGATTTTACAGGAGGACCGCTGATAATGACATTTAAGGTTAATAGTGAAACTGACATTACGTAACTTTTGCTATTGGCTTGCCTTTCAATCCTTCTGTTACTAAATAGGCTATATATTTAGCAAAGGGCAGAATATCTTGTCCCACACTTGCAGACTCTAAAGACTTCATATACTGATCTCTCTGTTCTACAGGAATAACAGTCCAGGGGTATCCTCCAGATATTAACATTGAATTCATCAAGAATCTTGCTATTCTCCCATTCCCATCCATATATGGATGTATATAAACGAATATAAAATGTCCCAAAATAGCTCTCACCCCCGGGTCCTTTTCCTGCTTGAGCAGCTCAAATAAAGCTGGCATTGTATCACGAACAGCATCTCGATCAACTGGAGTATGCATTGATTGGGATATATAAACTTGGGCATTTCTATAGCCTGCCAAATCAGATGGCTTAAGTAAACCTACGGCAACACTAGGAGCGAACAATTGCTGATACCATCCACCATGTTCCTCATCTATGACTTTACCTGGGTTTTCCAAACTAAAAATTCTTTCTAGACTCTTCTTGACTTCATTAAATGCTAACCAGTAACCCCTAGCCGCCATGGCATCCTTTTGTTTTTTATCCTCGTCACTACCTTCTGTATTCCATTCTCCACTTCTAACTTTTTCGATTAGACCAGGGGTAACCTGGTAGCGCTCAATAGATAGAGAATGATAGGCGTCAGTAACATAGATTTCATCAATCTCTTCCATGTATTTTTTTACATCCTGTGGAATACCTGGGGGCTTGGGGAAAATAGAGATAACTTTGTCACGCATTTCATACCACATTAATTTAATTCTATTAACAAAAGGTGATGTTTCCCTAGGTTCAAATGAAATTGGACTTTTAGTATCGAAGGGATCAACTTCTCTTACATCATAATCTACCATCTTCATAGCTGAAAGTATCTCATCAGCAACTCTATCACGACCTATGTTTCTAAAAGCTCCAGCTAACCTTCCCGCAATTTTAGAATGACCTCCATCTAGCAAAATACCTAGTAATTCAGATGCATCTCTAATTCTAAAAAGTGCATTTCTCATATCAATTGCTTGATTTTTGAAAACAGAAGGCGTACTATAAACTATTGATGAAGGTAAACTCACACCTCTAAGACCATTTATATTTTCTAGTTCAACGTGTTTTGGCAGTAAAGACTTCATTACAAATATTGAAGTGCCGAAGAGTAATTCGGTAGGAAGATTATTACCCTTTGTAGATCTTATTATTAGCTGTCTCGGAACTGTGGTATTGCCTGCATGGAAAGCCAATGATTGTTCTGCTGATATGCAATAATCTTCACCATACCTATCTGTTAGATATCCATAACAGAACTCCCAAAAGGATGTAAACCAAGACGTACTGTCTCCAATAACTTCATCATGAGGTACAGATACATACCATCCTCTCACAACCTCTCTAATGAATCCATTTTTTAATAATCTCTCTCTATGGACTCTTGTTAAATCACTTGCCTTTATTGCAACAATATTAGAATCTTGTAACTCTTTAAGCTTTATGAGTGATTCTGCTATCTTTTCATTTGGTGTTGCCATCAAATTAATTTCTTTAATTGGCGCTTTAGTATCAACATTATTAATTGCTTCCTGTTAGATGTTCTAATTCTATTATTTAAAGTTGTGCAATTATTATTAATTAATGCTGTATTACCTCTATTATTTATAGCTGTGTAACGGTTATTAATTAATGCTTTTCCAGCTTTACAGCTAACTACTTTCATTAAATCGACAATAAAAGCTACTACCTTATTCGGTCCAGTATTAGTATCAATAACTCCTACGCGTATTCACAGCGCACTCTGCTGTTAAGAGTTGGTCTTCAATACTTTGTAGTAAAACAAGTTGTTTTGGAATGCCTTATTAACGTAGAAACTCACGTCAACCGATGAATTCCATTGCCCCCCAATCCATGAGACAAAATTGGATCCAGGTTAATGTTTCGGGTAAAGTGGACAGCCCTTACCCCCTACTAATTGTATAGCATACTGCTTGATCAATTCGATCTATGCAAAAAAGAAAGCCGCCCATTGCTTTGAGCGGCTTCTTAATTGGTGCCCACGGCTGACGAGATCATTTATGTATGATCACCGGTAGCGGCGCGTGGGACTTAAGGTTTTCATGGTCATTAACGTTGCACGGCAAACTTCCATGTAGATCTATTAACTTGTAAAAAGTACAAACCCGAAGGATAAAAACGTGTATCTAACTCCAGCAAGGAGGTGGATACTGTTACATCTCTTTCAAACATGACCTTTCCGGCGCTATCTATGATCCTAATGTGCCTTGGCCGATCCGTATTATTTGGGAGGCATAATTCTACTGTTTGTCCCCTTGAAGGATTGGGGTAAATGATAAATGCATCGCAGGTTTCTTCACGAGGGATGGGAGGCGGACCTACATTGCCAGGCAGGCTATCGCAACCCACGGAAAATGCCCAAGTAGCAGTGACCGTTCGCGGCCCATTTTCAAGTGCGGCAATGACCCGGTAAAGTTTGAGGTCCCTGGGCTCGGCGCTGGACGGAACCGTAACTTCCAAAGCAGGAGGTATATTTCCTTCAAAGGTCAAAACTTCCCCGGCACTTATTGACCGACCGTTGACAAGTATCCCATCAAGGTCTGAAAACACTTGGAGCGTTTGATTTCCACCGGTAAAACCCTCGACATCAAATTGGCCTTGTATACTTGGAGCATCATCATAACACTGGCTGGCAGGGGCAGTGATAGAAACATCAGCCCGTTCATCGCTGATATTATTCATTAAGATCACTTCGTTCTCTCCCATGTTGCGCCATGTCTCGCCAAACTTCCGCCACTGTATGATCTTATACGCGATAGCATATTGTCCCAGGAAACCAGGCGCATCCCACAGAATCTCCCCTGTGACCGGGGAGATGGAATAAAGTGGGGGGCCATTGTTAGCTTGATTGCCAGTGCTATAGTCTGTGTAAAGCGTGCTATCGTTGAGATGGAAGTACCCGGGTATTTGCAATTCTCGTGCTTGCCGGGGGATTATTAATTCGTAAGAAAGGCTGTCTCCATCTTCGTCAAATGCCGCGGAGCTTATCCTTTGCGCAATGCCGGTCAGTCCTTCCTGCGCGCCAAAAAATCTTAAAACCGGGGATTTATTAGTTCCCAGTGCGATATCATTTACGATTAAGGCCGTTATGAAAAACGGGGTGCCACCCGACCCTTCCATGTTATTAATTCCGTTATTGTAATTTGGCTCCATGTACGAAATCTCGTAAGAAGATAAACTCCCAAACGTATATAACACGGAAAAAGAAACTAAACTAATATCTTCCGAAATCTCTTCTGTTGTGGTGTTGAAGTCAGAAACCAAGAATCCATCACCAAGATCGAGAACCCCATCTTGCCCCCCCGGAACACCCGATCGCTGGTCCGTCAATAAATTTACTGTTATGTCGTATTGATTAACACCGACCCATCGATAGCTTATATATCCTCCCAGCAAATGAGAAGCGGACAGTTGCAAGCATGTCATATAAAAAATACAGAGCAAGGGGATCTTCATCAGGTTCATCCAGGTAAAACAGGGTTACAGGGTTTTATTTAAAAAGCACAGCCAAGGGGGTGGATGTGTCGCTGCAATATTGTATTTCTTTATAGATCCACTGGTTCCAAGAAAGTTATAAGTACGCGAAAAGAGTTGTTCATCGTTTTGATCAATTTTCATGCATTAAGGACAACAAAAAACACTCCTAGGAGGTTTCAACGTTAACGTGCTGAAATGGATCTTATTTTACTGTATGTGAAGTATATGATTCAAAATGAGGACCTTCCGAAAGAATAAAAAATAGTAAAAAAAACCGACGCCAAAGAATAGGCGCCGGCTTGAGACGTTTTATTGGCCGGGTATATTGTAGTAAAATCGTTCATACACGATTTGATCCCCTTCCCATTTTTTCACAGAGACCTGCCCCATTTTCATCCTGCCCCATCCTTGAAGGTGGCGTACATCCAGGCCTCGGCCATGGTGCCCCCCTCTTCTTCATTGGCCGTCATGGTGATCAAGGCTTCTAACATCTGCCCTTGGCCAATCATAGGTTAGACTTCCCTTTTCTTTGTCCAAGTAACTCTTAGGACCTTCAGGTTTAAACGGTTAGGTAATTGCTTGAATATTTATGGAAATTGGGTGTAAGGATATTCGATGCGTTTTACAATAATCGATTCTCATCGAACACCTTGACCCAATTGCTGTTTATACCATAATTCATAACCTGTAGCCAACAGGCAACCTTAGATCCCAATCGACCCTAAGAACCTGCTAAAAATCGGGATGTTCCGGCTTGTTACTAAGGATCCCTTCAATTTTTTCCATGACCTCATCCTCTAATTTGGTCATAACATCAAAGGCCTTAAAGTTTTCTTCTAGCTGCGAGGTTTTAGAAGCTCCAAGAATAACGGTGCTTACGTCATCATTCTTAAGACACCATGCTATGGCCAGCAAAGGCATGGTTACTCCTAGCTCAAGGGCAAACGCCGACAAGTTTCTTACTTTTTCGAGGTTTTCTTCCGCCAACGCCCGGTCTTTCAGCCACTCTAGGCCGGCAATTCCGAGGCGTGTATCTGTAGGAAATCCGTCGTTATACTTACCGGTTAATACTCCAGAGGCTAAGGGAGACCAGATGGTAGTGCCCAGCCCAACCGTTTTATATACCTGGCTGTATTCCACCTCTACCTTGTCGCGGACTAGCATGTTATATTGGGGCTGTTCCATAGTGGGACCTATCAAATGATAGCGTTCAGCAATCCTATGCGCTTCCATTATCTCTTGCGCGCTCCATTCGGAAGTGCCCCAGTACAGCACCTTACCTTGCTGGATGAGGTTGTGCATAGACCACACGGTCTCTTCTATGGGAGTTTGCTTATCCGGCCTGTGGCAGAAATAGAGGTCGAGGTAGTCTACCTTTAAGCGTTGCAAAGCTTGATGACACGCTTCTGTTACGTGTTTTCGGTTCAACCCCTTTTGGGTAGGCATAAGCCCTCCCTTACCTCCATCAGCTCCAAAAAACACTTTACTGGAAACGATATAGCTATCGCGGCGCCAGTCCATTTTCTTGAGGATATCTCCCATTACTTCCTCGGATTTACCACCGGCATAGGCCTCTGCATTGTCAAAAAAGTTCACACCATGGTCATAGGCGAGTTTCATAAGATCCTCTGCAGTTGTATCTCCTACCTGTTTTCCAAAAGTAAGCCATGATCCAAAAGATAACCTGCTGACCTGTAATCCTGATTTTCCTAGTCTTTTGTACTCCATTTTTTGTTTTTTTCGTCTTTTTGCTGGTTTATGTGTTTACTATGTTTGTTTCCTGGTTAGTGCTCTTGCATTCGATCTTTGGCTCCTGTCGCCCGGTTTTGTGCAGGCAAAGCACAGGGCTAGGATCATACGAGGCGCTGAAGTAACCTTTGTTGAGTAACCCTATGCCTCTTTTGGGAAAGCTCCCTAATTTCTTGTTTTGGCTGTATACCTTCGAAGCACTTAATGGGGTCATATTACCAGGTAATAGCTATTCGTTCGTTCCCACAGGAAGGTCCAAAAAAACGCAAAATAAACCCTGGAAACAACACCCGCTTCAAAAACAATGAACCCATAGAAAACGAAAAAATCAAATGAAAAACGAGAAGAAGAGGAACTGCTCAGCCGTACTTCTTCAGCATCGCCAACAGGTCATCAATTGTGTTGGCTTCTTCCTTAGGCTTATCTTTTCGCCATCTCTTAATACGGGGAAAACGTAACGCCACGCCCGATTTATGACGGGAAGACCGGTTGATCCCTTCAAAAGCGATCTCAAACACCAGCTCGGGCGTAACACTTCGCACCGGGCCGAACCTTTCCAAGGTATTCTTTTTTACAAACCGGTCCACTTCACGGATCTCTTCATCTGTTAAACCGGAATAGGCCTTGGTGAACGGTACAAGTTGATCCTCATTCCACACAGCGAAGGTATAGTCGGTATACAGGTTGGCCCTGCGCCCATGGCCGCGCATGGCATAGATCATGACCGCATCTACGGTTAGCGGGTCTACCTTCCATTTCCACCAATCGCCTTTTTTACGGCCACTGCGGTAAGTAGAATCGACGTGCTTAAGCATGATCCCCTCACTATGATGCTCCCTGGACTTCTCTCTTTCCCGGCCCAAGGTCTCCCAGGTATCAAATTCGACTTGCTCAGAAAGGTGCAGTACCTGTGTATTTACTTGGCGGACGATCTGCCCTAATTGCGCCCTGCGTTCGTGCATGGGCCAGCTCCTAATATCTTCACCATTATACTCCAACAAGTCATAAGCGATAAACACCACCGGGGAATTTTGCAAAATGGATTTCGAAAGATTTTTCCTGCCTATCCTCGTCTGTAAGATATTAAAAGCCAGCGGACGACCATCCTTAAAGGGTAATATTTCCCCGTCCAATACGGTTCCATGGGCCAATTTATCTTTTAATATCCAGTACTCGGGGTATTTGTCGGTAACCAACTCCTCCCCGCGGGACCAGGTGTAGATCTCCCCGTTGCGTACGATGATCTGCCCTCGAATTCCATCCCATTTCCTTTCGGCAATCCAATCCTTGGGATCTCCGAGTGCCTGTGGCTCGTCTTCCAGGGCATAGGCCAAGTAAAACGGGTAAGGCTTCGAATCATCAGCTTTTACATCTTTGGACAATACCAGGTCATGGAATGTCGTACTCCCCGGCGACCAGTTGCCCATGAGCCGATGGGCCAGCAGGTTTTCATCCAGTCCTGTATACTGCGCTAGTGCGCGGGTCATTAGCTTTTGGGATACTCCCATCCGAAAACCGCCTGTCAGTAGCTTATTGAATACAAACCGTTCATTAGACTGCAAAGCAGACCAGGCCTCTTTCATTTTTTTCTTTTTAACCTCATCCTCCAGGTCCGACAACGACCGTATAAAATCCACCCAATAGGCCAGGCTATGATTTGAAGTCGCCGAGGGGTCCGGGAGGATCAACGCTATGGTCTCCGCTAAGTCGCCCACCACGTGGTAGGATTCTTCGAAGAGCCAAAAGGGAACCTGACCAAACTCGGCCGCCCATTGTTTTACTAAAGTGCTGTTCACTGATCTTTTGGGCCTCCTGTGCGAGAGTAAGGCAATGGTCCAAAGCTTGTCTTGATCGTCGGCCACTTTAAAATACTCTACCAACGCCCGTACTTTGTCCAGTGTTTTAGTGGTTTGATCCAACTTAGTAAAGAGTTCGGCAAATTGTTTCATGCCGGGTCTTCCTCTTTTTCTGCGCTCTCCCCTATTTCTGCAAGTTCACCCTCAAACTGTGTTTCCACCTGCCCGGCTTTTATCCCTTTTTCATTCAGCCATTGGCTGAAAACTGAGGTGTACCCATGGGTCACAAAGACCCGCTCCGCGCCACATTCTTCTATCGCCGTGTTGAGCCCATTCCAATCGGCATGGTCCGATAGTACAAACCCACGATCTACGGAACGGCGGCGTCTAGCCCCTCGTAAATTCATCCAGCCGGAAGCGGAGCCAATAGAAAACGGGGCAAACTTTTTGATCCAAGACGACCCTACCGAGGACGGCGTGGCAATAACGATACTACCCGGGTATAATTCTTTAGAGATGTCCTGTGTGACTCGTACGGTGCTCTTAAGGGCAATGCCCTGGCCCCGGATCACCTCGTTTACATTTTCAATGGCCCCATGGGTGTAAATAGTCCCTATAGTTTCGTCGAGATTCTGAATGATGCGTTGCGCTTTGCCTAAGGCGTACCCGGTCAAGATGGTGGTTTTGCCTTCTTCTTTATTGGCTCTCCACCACTGGTTGATCTCCTTGAACACCTCTTGCTGTGGTTTCCAGTTGTAAACAGGAAGCCCGAAGGTAGACTCTGTGATAAAGGTATTGCACCTAACAGGCTCAAAAGGTTCTGTAATACCATCATCCTCCAATTTATAATCCCCGGATACTACCCAAACCTCTCCCTTGTATTCCAATCTTACCTGTGCCGAGCCTATGATATGACCCGCCGGGTGGAAGGATATCTTAACACCTTGTATTGTAAGGGTCTCTCCGAAATCAACCGGCGTAACATCGATTTTACCCAGCCTATGTTGAATAACAGGAGCGGCTTGAAGGGTGCATAAGTAGTGTTTATGCCCCCAACGGCTATGGTCCGCATGCCCATGGGTGATCAATGCTTTATCCACCGGTTTCCATGGGTCGATATAAACACCTGCTTGTGCACAATAGATGCCTTTTTCGGTAAAATCAAGCAACATAATACCAGAACAACGACTTCTTTAAAATGTTAGTTTAAGTTTGGCCCCGCGTTTTCCTGCCGTGGTGTTCAAAAGCACAATCTTCCTACTTACCTGCGAGCCTTTTCTATTTCCGGGGGTACCTGGCAGCCTTCCTTACGGCGAGTGTCCGTGAGCTGGAATATTTTCCAACCCTTCGAGGATCTAAACAATTGGAATGCATCTACCCCACAGTGGCTAAATTGGCTACCTAAGTAAAACGCATATTGTGTCCAGGCCTGCGCCAGGTCCCCGTCAATTTTTACTTCCAAGTCCCATATCGGCTCATCCCAAATCTGCTCATGTGGAGTGCCCACGGCGGTTAGAAACTTCTGTAAAGAGCCCTCACGAAGCAGGGACTTTCCATCCTTACCTGTAACAACCGTATGAAGCCTTGCATCATCCAAAAAAGCAGTATGGACCATAGCGCTGTCCCCCTGGCGCATCCCCTCAAAGAGTGAGAGGATCACGGCTTCTACCTTTTCTGTTTCGCTGCTTTCCTGCGCAAAGCCAGCACCAGGGAACGTCAGCAAGCCAATGACAAATATTACGACCTTCATGAATGTGTTTTTATGTAAAATACTGATAGCCCAAGTCTTGTAGAACTTTTATTATGCTAGCGGCTTTTTTCTAGACCCGAAAATGTTGTAATTTTTAAGCCTGTACCATCTATCATTGTGCTAAATTAGCCTCAATATACCGCAGCCATGCTAAGAAAATACTTCCGGATAGTGCCCCTCCTGCTCATCTCCCCTGTTTTTTCTCTTGCCAGCATAGATAGCTTAGAGAACCGGTTATCTTCAGCCATCGGCAGGGAAAAGGTGGACCTTTTGAATAAAATATACATCGAATACATGGAGTCCGACCCAGCTAAAGCGCTGGAGTATTCTAAAGAGGCCCTGATCTTGGCCACAAGCATAGAATATCCTAAAGGACGGGCAGCGGCACTCAACAATATTGGCGTAGTATATAAGAATCAAGGGGTTTATGACAAGGCGCTGGATAATTATATTGCCTCCATTAGGATCAGCACTGACTTAGAAAACAAACTCCCCTTAGCCTCTACCATGAACAATATAGGTACTGTTTATTCACTGAAGGGCACTTTTGACAAGGCACTGATCTATTTCATAGAGTCCTATGAAATATTCGTTAAGTTAGGCAAAGAAGACCAAATGATAGGCGCCCTGAACAACATTGGGAATGCTTACTCGGCCATGGGAGACAATGGCCAAGCCATGGAATACTTTCAAAGATCCATTGATTTGGCTAGAAATGGTACGGGGGGACCAGTAAATTTTGACCCGGTGAATAATTTGGGAAACATCTATTTTTATGGGAGCAACTACGAAAAAGCCCTTGAGTATTACCTTACCTCTTTGCAAATAGCCACGGACAACAGCAATGTACGTGGCCAAGCTTTTGCCCTTGCCAACATCGGTTCGGCTTACATGGAAATGGGGGACGGTGCAGAGGCAAGGCGCTATTTTGACCAAGCCCGTCAACTAGCGATAAACTTGGGAGAAAACCCTATTTTAAAACAGATCTATTTGGGCCTTTCCCGTATTGCCTACGATGAGCAAAAGTACAAAGAGGCTTACCAGGCCCGCCTGCTTTATGACGAGGTAAAAGATTATGTTTATAACGAAGAGAGCAGCAGGAAATTAGCCCAGTTAGAAATGGCCTTTGAATTTCAACGGAAAGAGAGAGAATTAGAGCTATTGAAAAGAAACCAAGAGATCATAGATCTCAAACTACAAAACAACCGGATCGTGATCTTGCTTGGCTTAATGGGAACGATCCTGCTCGTGGCGGTGGGTTTTGTCATTTTTAAATTACGAAAGGCAAAAAAGCTGCCATTATGATAGATCGGCCACAAGCAAGAGCGATCCTCCATGAAATGACCAAAAGCGAAAGCCTTTTGCGACATGCCCGTACCGTAGAGCTGGTCATGGAAGCTTATGCAGCTAAATTCGGGGAAAACGAGGAAGAATGGGCAATAACAGGCCTACTGCACGACGCAGACTACGAAGCCTATCCCGGGGAGCATCCCAATGTGATCGTAAACCGGCTAAGAGAAATGGGGGAAAGCCGTATAGCACATGCCATATCCGCCCACCACACCCAATGGAATGTACCTTATAATAGCCAGTTGGACAAAGCCCTTTTGGCTTGCGACGAGCTTACAGGATTCATTGTGGCGTGCTGCCAGGTACGGCCCGAGGGTATAACCACCTTGACCAGTAAATCCGTTCAAAAAAAACTTAAACAGAAGAGCTTTGCTGCCAAAGTAGAACGCGAAGAAATACAACAAGGGGTGGATTTGCTAGGTGTGGATCAAAAGGAACATATTGATTTTATCATATCTGTACTCAAAGCGCATCGCGAAGAGCTAGGGATCTGACCTGTATCCCACATCCTCATTCAAAAGGATCGAACTTTTAGCAAAAGTACCGGTACCTAACGCCACTTCTTTGTTCGTTTTCATGTTGATCAAGCGAGCATCGGCTATGTAAGAATGTTTCGAGTAGAACCTTACTTCCGCCCGGGCTAGCAACTCACCATAAAGAATGGGCCGCAAAAAATGGATATTAAATGATGTAGTCAATAAAAAAACGGACCTTTCCATGGAATTGGCAGCAAAAAAAGCGGCATCGTCTAGCATCTTAAAATAAACCGAACCGTGAAGTGCCTTGCCTGCATGAAAAAATTTGGGATCACACTTCATTTCAATTTCGCAATACCCATGACGAATGGCGATGCTTGGTTTATAGAGTTTGTTAATAGGGGCTTCATGGAGGTACATCCATTCTAGCTTATGACAGTGTTCTTCTGATGTAATGGACATGATGATCAGTTATTTCAACTAGCGAAAGATTACTCATAACCTCCTAAAAACCTATAGCTTTTCGATTATTCTCCTTTGGGACTGCCAAAAGAAGTAAACCAGCAGCTTGTGAAATACAGGGATTTATACTTTCAGTTATGACTGCTATATTCTAAATTTGGCCAGCAAAAAAAGAATCAAGAAACTTATGGAACAATATATCGGTGACGGGGCCAATCTTTTTATCACTATTGTAGCCTGTATAATAGGTTTTGGTGCGGCTGTAAGCTTGATCGACTTTCAAAAAACCAAAAAAGAAGAGCCTTCAGACGACTGACTAGTCAAAGCATGGAAATAAAAAGCGCCATGTTATGTAAAGCCATGGCGTTTTTTATTTGAGCTGTTCCGGGAGTTTAAGCTATTTCCATAAGCTCTATCTCGAAAACCAGGTCTTTTCCCGCCAAGGGGTGGTTGGCATCCAGTTCGATGGTCTCCTCTTCGATACGGGTTATTACTACGGGTATCGACTGGCCGTCAGGTTGTTGCATCCCTAATTTTTGACCAATTTCAGGGGCCAGGTCAGCGGGTAGCTGATCTCTTCTAATCTCTACTACGAGCTCGTTATTTTTTTGTCCATAGGCTTTTTCTGCGGGTATATCTGCTATTTTCTTATCTCCTACAGCCATGCCCGTTACCGCAGCGTCAAACCCGGCAATCATCATACCGGCGCCTAACTCGAATTCAAGTGGCTCCCTATTCACAGAAGAATCAAACACTGAACCATCCCTTAGCTTACCTGTATAGTGTACTTTTACTTTATCCCCTTTTTTAGCTTGTGACATCACACGTTTTTTTATTTTAAATTTTACCCCTGGCTTTCAAGGACGGGTAAAGGTACCTAAACCCTGTCCAATAAAAAATTTCATGCCACCCTGTACCTTTTCATAAACCCTGCATTATGAAGGTACTTCATTTCCAATAACAATGATAAGATCTGCCAGTGGCGGTTGGCAGAAACATTGTGAAGGCGGTAAATACCCGGTCGACAGACCGAAGACAGTTTGACCGGGTATTTTACAAAATGTAAAAATGATTGTAACTTAAAGGATATGCTATCTACCCTTAGTACAAAGCAGCTCGCTCCCATCTTATCCACCGGGTACTGGGCTAAACTTTACACCTGCCTAGAGCTACTGCTCATTTCAGGAGCTGCTGCCTTAGCTTACCACAAAAGAGAAGAAGAGATCTTACAAGAATATGACGTGGTAAAAAGAGCACAGCAAAACCCGGAATACTTTGCGCCACTCTATCAAAAATATTATGACCCGGTCTTTATGTTCATCAATAAAAGGGTGGACCATTTGGAGATCACAGCGGACTTAACCTCCCGGGTATTTTTAAAAAGCTTAAAGAATATACGCCGTTATAAATACCAGGGAGTGCCGTTTTCTGCTTGGCTTTACAGGATCGCTATTAACGAGATCAATATGTTTTTCAGGGAGCAGCATAGGCTGGCCCGTACAGTAAACATTACAGATGACCATATTGACGTACTCATCACCGAGATCGAATACAAAGAACCACAGTTAGACCCCCATGTGCTGGTATCCGTCCTGCTAGAGCAACTCAATGAAAATGAGCTTCAACTGGTTGAACTCAGGTTTTTTGAAAACCGTTCATTTCGCGAAATCGGGTACTTACTGGGGTTGTCGGAAGTAAATGCTAAGATCAAGACCTACAGGGTGATAAAAAAACTTAAAAAAATATCGGAGGAGATCAAATATCATGACTAAGATCAAGGTAAAAATAAATGCCCCGGCTCCCTCGCTTGAAACTATCCACCAGTTCCAGGACTTCGAGGGTTTCTTACAGCAGTACAGGAAATACTACAGTACAGCAGGCATCAGGGATATGCTTTATAACGATCGTAAAAAGCTAGTTTACATCGTGATCATAATCCTGTTCCTTATGCTGCTTTTATTTGTAGAAGATATTGCTAAGAATGAATCCAAGGATGGATCAAAAGCCCCCGTGGAACAAACTAAATGATCAATACAACTCAAAAACGAATAATAGGATAAGTCCCGCGCATTTTTTTCGGCCCTTTATGGGATACGGCTAAGGACAAGCAGGGATGCCATCTTCTACAGGAGATGGCATTTTTTCCTTTTTTAAACTTTAACCCACCAATGGATTAAAGCTGTGATTCAAAATTTTGCTCCCAATCCTTCCAAGAGGTAGATCTAAAATGATCACCCCCGATGAATTTGACAATTTTTTCAAACTGCTGCGGCTTTTGATACCCTGGCAGGGGTTGGATCATGTTAAAATCCTCATCTAGAAAAACTACGGTGGGATAACTCAGTTTATTATTCAACAGCGAAGCAGCCAGCTCATGAACACCTCTCCCTCCGGAAGAAATAAATTTAAAGGTATGATCCCTGAACACTATCTCTTCCCGTTGCTCGGCATTGAATTTTACCGGGTAAAAATTCTCATTTAAGTATTCCGCTATTTTCGGATTGTTGAACGTATTTTTATCCATCACCTTACACCACCCACACCAGTTCGTGTATACGTCGATAAATATTTTCTTCTTTTCTGTCTTGGATCTTTCTACGGCCTCTTCGAAAGTTAGCCACTGTACATTAGACGCGGCAGGTTTATCATGGAAGGCCGTACTAATCCCCAACGCTATCGCACTTACCAAGCACAAAAGGAATAAATTCTGTTTTCTCATAATGTAGTTTGTACGCATCAAACAGTAACTAAGATAAAATAATTTCAATATTAATGCCAGAAATAGTCTACGAGGTCACCGCCTTGACATAATTTATGATGTTCTGCAGGTCGCCCGGCTCAAACCAGCGCGTGGCAGCATCTCTTTTGAACCAGGTAAGCTGGCGTTTCGCATAACGACGCGAGTTACGTTTCAGCAGCCTCACACATTCCGCCCGGTCGTATTGACCTTGAAGATGGTCGAATATCTCCTTGTACCCTACCGTTTGCAGGGCGTTAAGATGGCGATATTCAAATAATCTTTCTGCCTCTTCAAACAGCCCTTCCTCGATCATCAGTTCCATCCTTCTATCGATACGTTGATACAGTAGGGACCGTTCTTGTTCAAGGCCAATCTTTATTACTTCAAACTCACGCGGGGTGGTGGCAGGTTTTCTCCATTCCGAATAGGGAATACCTGTACCTTCATACACCTCCAACGCACGCACCACGCGCTGGGGATTTTTAGGATCCACCGTCACTGAATAAACCGGGTCCACTTTTGCCAAGTAATTCACCAGCGCCTCCAACCCCTCACGCAGTAGCCTATCATTTAACTGCTGCCGGATCTTACTGTCAATCGCTGGAATTTCAGCGAAACCCATGGTCACTGCATCGATATATAAACCTGACCCTCCCACCATAACCACCCATTGTTTTTTTCGGAACAAGTCACCGATCTTCGCCAAGGCTATCTTTTCAAACTGCCCGGCTGAAACATTTTCAAAAATGGAATGGCTGTTTACAAAATGGTGGGGAATGGCGGCGAGTTCATCCGGGCTAGGCTTAGCCGTTCCGATTTCGAGCTCTTTGTAAAATTGGCGAGAATCCGCAGAAATGATCTCTGCATCGTAGAACCTGGCCAATTCAATGGCTAATTTTGTTTTTCCTACGGCAGTGGGCCCTACGATTACAAGCAAATAATGGTCCATCGGTACAAATCTGCCTGTATTTGTCTAAATATCAATACGCTAAGTTGGAATGTTCGTTTAAGAATATTTGTTAAATTCACAATGAGATGAGCATTAGTAAAGAAGTACAATACGAAGTTCAAATAAAAAAACTCAAACAAGAACTTGAGATAGAAAAGAAAAAAAATGGCTTCACCAATGCCATTCTTGAAGGCGGCACTCTCATTATTTGGGCAGTCAACGAGCGGTTTGAACTTGCCTCTTTCAATCAAAACTATTTCAGCGAGTTCATCAGTGAAGATAATAAGGCCAAAATCACTTACCAGCAGGGGCCCAAACTCAAAACGATCCGTGCCAGGACCTTCTGGAGGCGTAAATACCGCGAGGCACTTAACGGGGAATCTTTGAATTTCGAGATCAGGCTGGATTATGTGCCCGGAGAAATTTGGAAAGAGGTCTTCCTGAACCCCACCTACGACATTTCAGGGCGGATCATTGCAGTTTCTGGCCTTGCTTATGATATCACGGAAAAAATGCAGTCCAGGATAGAGATCATGAAAAGCGAGGCAAAGTTCAGGACTATATTCGAATCCTTCCAGGACCTGTACTTCCGGTGCGACTTTAATGGCAAGATCATTATGCTGAGCCCCTCGGTAAAAGAGATCACCGGGTTCACGGAAAAATACATGCTCGGTAAAAATGTACAGAATTATTATGTATACACATCCAAAATCAAATCACTGCTAAAAGAGCTTATCCAGAAAAAGAGCATACGCAACCTGGAATTTGACCTGCTCCACCGGTCGGGCAAGAAAATTCCCTGCATATGCAACCTGCGGATCGTTTACGACGGGGAAAATGCCCAATATATCGAGGGTGTAGCTCGTGATATCACGGAGTTAAAAATGGTAAACCTACAACTTCAACACTCCAAAGAGCTGGCGGAAAGGTCATTAAAGGTAAAAGAGCGTTTTCTCGCTAATATGAGCCACGAGATTCGGACCCCGCTGAACGGGATCATGGGCATGCTGCATTTATTAGATAAAAGCGAGCTAAACCCCGGGCAGCAGGAGCATATAGGTGCACTGAAAAGGTCAGCGGATATTTTAATGGATCTACTGGACGACCTGCTCGACATCTCTAAGATCGAAGCCGGGAAGATGATCCCTAAGCACCGGTCCTTCAAAACGGCCGGGTTAATGAAAAAACTTTCGCAGCTCTACAGCCGGCAAGCTCAAAAAAACGGGCTGGCCATCGAGTTTGAAGTAGCAGAGGACGTACCCAAAGTAATCCTGTCCGACGAGATAAAACTGATACAGATCTTTTCCAATCTCATCTCGAATGCGATAAAATTCACCCCTGCCGGCGGTAAAGTAAAAGCACGCCTGGAAGTAGAAAAGATCAAGGAAGCGAACCACTATACCCTCAAGGGGCTAGTGTCTGATACAGGTATTGGCATCTCTGAAAAAAACCGGGCCAGGCTGTTCAAAAGCTTCACCCAACTGGACAGCTCCAATAGTAAGTCATATAAAGGCACAGGGCTAGGGTTATACTTGTCCAAACGACTGACCCGGCTTTTTAAAGGCAATATGGGGGTGGAGTCTTTACCAGGCGAAGGCAGCACCTTCTGGTTTACTTTTAATACAAAAACTTCTGCCAACGAAAGTATCAAGAGCAACAATAAGAAGTCCAAGACTATATCTTTAGCCACCAACCCTAGCATCCTTATTGTCGATGATAACGCCATTAATCTACAACTGGCTGCAGAATTGTTAAAAAAGGCCGGGGGAGTGATCACCACGGCCGAAAGCGGTTTCGAGGCCGTAAAAAAATGTGATGAGGAGAAATTTGATATCATCGTAATGGACATCCAGATGCCTGATATGGATGGCCTTACCACTTCCAAGCGTATCAAAGAAAATGGCCGTAATAAAAGTACTCCTGTCATTGCCATGACCGCCTACACGGATCAAAATGAATTCATAGAGGCAGGTATGGACGATTACCTGTCAAAACCGATCGACCCCGCCAAGCTGTTGAAGAAAGTCCAGCATTGGGCTCAAAATCCCCAGCAAGAACCCATAAAACAGGAGCCCCCTGCAGAAAAGTCCGGCCTGGAAGACATCAACTACGCCACTCTAGACGCACTGGCGAAGTACGGTGGACAGGAAATGGTGGACGAAGCCTTGGAAGAATTTACCAGTGAGTGCCAGCAGCAGCTCGATGCCTCCGAAAAGCTACTAAAAAAAGAAAAATATGACGATCTACAGGTTATTTTTCATACGCTAAAAGGAAATGCAGGTACTTTGGGCCTGGAAAAAATCGCAGCCTTATCAGAGATAATGGAGAATAGTATAAAAATGAAAAATTATCATATTTTTGAGGTCGACTTAAATCACCTCCTACGTTTATTTGAAGATTTTAAAAAAGAATTAAAATCCAGTAAAACTAAAATTCAGGCTAATGGCTAAAAAAATCTTACTCGCTGACGATAGCCCGGTGATCCAAACATTATCAAAAAAGATATTCCAAGGACAGGGCTTCGATATTAAGGGTATTAAGACAGGGACTACGGTGCTAGAGGAAGTGGAGAAAAATGACTACGACGTAATCATACTTGATATAATACTACCGGGTGCAAATGGCATGGACCTTGCCAAGCAGATCCGTGAAATGGAAGACAAGAAAAAATCAGATGTACCCATTATTGCCATTTCAGGTAACTACAAAAATTACAGGAAAGAGGATTTTGACGATGCAGGGATCAATGAATACCTTATAAAACCTCTTGATTACGACGCGCTGGTCAATGCTGTAAAAAAATACGTTTAAACCCATGGTAATAAAGTACTCTAAGCACTTTTTGAACAAGTTGGAAGACCTGCTGGCGGAATCAGAATACGTGCTAAGGTACGAAAGAGGTAATTTTCAGTCCGGTTGGTGCATCCTAAAGGATACAAAGATCATAGTGGTCAATAAATTTTTTGCTTTAGACGGAAAAATCAATTGCTTGTTGGACATCATCAAGTCGATAACGATCGATAATGATGGTTTAAGTGAGAAAAACAGGAAACTCTACTTCGAGTTGGCACAAACCGAGTTGGAGCTTTGAAAATTACATTTTTAGGAACTGGAACTTCACAAGGAATTCCCGTCATTGCTTGTGAGTGTGAGGTATGCCGCTCCATGGACTATCGTGACAAGCGACTTCGTTCGTCCATACATTTAGAAATAGAAGGCAAGAGTTTCGTTATAGACACCGGTCCTGACTTCAGGCAGCAGGTGCTTAGGGAAAGGATCGACCACCTCGATGCTATCCTTTTCACCCACGAGCATAAAGATCACACCGCAGGGTTAGACGATGTTAGGGCATTCAATTTCAAGCAAAAAAGGGATATGCCCATTTATGCAAGAAAAAATGTTCTTAATCAACTGAGGCAAGAATTTAGCTATGCTTTCCAAGAAGTAAAGTACCCCGGTGTACCGCAAATTGAAGCCTTTGAGCTTGATGGCAAACCTTTTTCCGTAGAAAATGTGGATTTTATCCCGGTGGAGGTGCTACACTATAAGCTCCCCGTTTTCGGGTATCGTGTTGGGGATTTTACGTATATCACAGATGCTAATTATATTGACGATGAAGGCAAGGAAAAGATAAAAGGCAGTAAAATATTGGTGCTCAATGCTTTGCAAAAGGACCCTCATATTTCACATTACAACCTGCAAGAAGCGATAGCATTGGCCTTGGAAATTAAAGCGGAAAAAACTTACTTTACCCATCTTAGTCATAAGATGGGTACGCATAAGAGCGTTGAGTCAGAACTCCCTGGAGGAGTATTCTTGGCATATGATGGGCTCAAGCTCACCCTTTAGATCGTGCACAACAATTATTACTTTCTAAAGCGGCTTATTCCCGCTTTGCAGGCAAGGATCACTGGCTCAAGGCTTATTTCGTCTTTCTCCCAGAATAAAGATGAACTGGTCCTTATATTTGATAGTGCCCCACTCTTTACCCTAAAAGCACACCTAGTCCCTTCTTTTTGCTGCCTTTCTTTTCCTGTAGAATACCATAGGGCACGCAAGAATAGTGTCGACTTGTTCACCCCTGCGATAGATCAACAAGTAACCAGCGTAAGATCATTTCTAAACGAAAGGTGCTTCGCGATCTGTTTAGACCCGGG
>JANQLQ010000165.1 GCA_028280565.1 Fulvivirga sp. | reverse complement strand
CAAGGCGCAAAAAACGAGCATAGCCATAGCTACGTAAGTCTTTTTGCAACGCAGAGATCCCGCAAAAGATACCCCGGATTGGCCGTTATTTGAGGCTTGACATGACACTAGTGTCATGTCACATTCAACGTTTTAATAATGAATTATTTAACTATAAAAGTCAGCTTGCGGTAATCTTCAGTCCATAGTATGGAGTCGTAAGTATTAAGTGGGTTTAAAGAGGCCGTGTAGAACCTAGGCCTAAATTTTACCATAAAATAAAAAAACGTTACGCGGCCTACCCTGGCATTTTATAAGATGAAAAAGGGTCCGTTTAGCTAAGAAGCATGGCCTGTGAGTGCGGTGCACCCAATACCATTCCTTAAAAGACAAATTCCACCGTGTGTTAATAGCCTACTCAAAACTAAAGACTCACTACTCAATACTTTTATCTGGTTATCAATGACTTAAATCTGATAAAGTAGTACTAGGACGAGCTTAGAAAATTTCGTACTTTTCTTTTGATCATGTACTTATGAAATCGCTTTTTCATACGGTTATTCTTTGTTTTTTCACCTGCCAGCAAGCTTCCGCACAGCACTTTTGGGAAAGTTTTGGCCTCCAGGTGGGCACCACCTTTAATGCATCCTCAGACGAATTCAATAGCACTACGGCTCTTGGTGTGTTTATAGAACCTAGTGTTTTCCTGTGGGAAAGATGGCGATTCGGAATGAGGATTGAACCTACGGCGCTGGCTTATGGTATACTGACTCTCCCGGGAGGCTGTGGAGACAGCTGCGAAGAAGGGGCAAACTTTTTATTGATCAACTATCTCAAAGTGGAATACCTGCTCGGAGCTCCAAAGTATGGCGCCAAAAAAGGACATCTACATCAAGCCTATGTGGGAGCCAATGTGCTCATGCTGACCCACCGAAGACACATTATTACTTCCCGTGAGCCGGGGAATTGGAAAGACACGAGACGGAGGATCACCAATGCCGGGCTCGGGGCCAGGGTGGGAGCCCTATTAGGTAAGATTGACCTCTCCGCATCCTATAATTTCACCGGGGACGATTTTAGAAATCATTTCGGATTTAACCTTGGCTACCAAATTATTGGCGTTCGCCGTGGCAACAGATAAAAATCTTTTATTCCTTCTTATCCCGAGTCCAGGTTTAGAGGAATAAAATAACCAACCTTATTAGATCATGAGACCGTCATCGGATATAATAACAAAGCAAGCGGGCTGCCCCTCCCGCCTGCTTTTTGCACCGCACGGCCTTACATTTCCTACCAGGCCATAACTAAAGTGCGGATAAGATTTAAAGGCAAAGGATCATTCCAGCGCTTCCAATAAGCGATCACTCGTAAGGTATTCGAAATACCGGTTTTGTATTTTAAATTCCTCGTCTAAAATTAACATCGTAGGAGGGGTGAATCTCCCACCACGTTGCCCTAACAACATGGCCAGGTCATGGGTCCCTTTTCTTCTTTTTGTCGCCGAGGCATTCACAAATATTCGGCCATCAAAGTGGATGGTATCACGGGTTTCGGCATCCATCTTTACGGCATAGTAAGTCGTGTTCAGTAGTTCTGCTATATTGGGTTTGACATACACTTCTTTATCCATTTTGCGACAGTACGTGCACCATTCGGTGTAGAAGTCAACAAACACCTTCTTTGGCGCTTTACGAAGTGAGTCCTCCAATTGCTCGAAGCTGATCCATTGCACTTTCTCCTTTCGCTGGGCAGAGGTATCGAGGCAACTCAAGGCGATGATGACCATAAGTAGAATTAGTCTCATACGCTTAATTAGAAGTTCCCAATCTTCAAACCAATAAAAAACGTACGCGGCCGGGTAGGTCCATACACATAATCAGAATCTCTTTCGGGGCCGGTATCGAAATCATCTTGAAAACTGTTGAACACATTCTGCACTCCTCCACTCAGCTCCAAGTGGAAACTATCTTTTAGATCAAAATGGCGGGAGAGCTTCAGGTTAATATCCGTGAACGGGTCGCTTTCCCTGAGGTCCAAAAAGCCGGACTCGCTGACCACACGCGGTACGATCATGGAACCGGTGTAGGTCCCGGTCACATCCACTGCAAAAGACTCGTTAACCACCCAATTTGCCGTGAGATAACCATACAAATTAGGGTTACGGATAAATTCATCGGTGATCACGGCGGGCTCTCCTTCGTTTACATCTTCCGGTTCAAACAGTACCTGGTCTTCATCATATCCCGTTTGCTGGGCTGTACCTCCCACTTTTAACAAAAACGAACTAGAGGGTGAAAAGCTTGCCTCAAAATTGGTACCCGCGACAAATGCTCCTTCACCATTGCGCACTTCTTCTAAAATGGATCCGTTGGGTAAGACTGCACCAGTGCTGACGATGGTAAATGGGTTTTTTAGGTCGGTATAGAAACCTTCGATAAGAAAGTTAGCCTGGGTATCCCCGAAGTTCCTGGTGTAATTGAGCGAGGCAGTAAATGCATCCGAAAGCTCTTTATCTAAATTTTCGGTAAGTATCACAAATTGTGGTTCTCCTCCTACGGAAGAAATATGCAGGTCTTCATTAAACGCCTGTGGAGCCCGGAAGCCGCGAGCATATCCTCCACGAAGCTGCAAGCGACTGGTTAGATCGTACAAAACCGTCAGTCGTGGGCTAAAAACATTCGTAGTCACGTCCGAAGTTCTCTGGATATCGCCAATATCGTATTGCCCATCTACGGCGGTATGGTCAAATCGTGCGCCTACTAGTGCGGTAAAGCGGTTTATAGGTTTCCATTCGTATTGTCCATACACGCCAATAGTATTTACACTTTGATCCACCAGCCGGTTATAGCCTTGGATAACATCCTCCACGTCACTCAGTTGGTTTTCTACTCCCAGCACCAAAACGTCGCCACTGCTAAAGTTACGTGAAAACTGTAGTCCTCCTACTAGTGCCAGGTCCTCGGTATTGCCGTACGCATTGCGGGCCACCAGGCTATCTCCAGGGGTGCGACCACCCCCTAGCCCTCCATAGAAGCTGTCACGATCCGTAGTTTGGGCCGATACGTAAGCCGAAAGCTTATTGCTGCCGTCTGCGCTAAACAACTCATAATTTAAACCGGTAATGATTGTATTATGATCCAATTCCTCGCTGATATCAGTAAAGTGAGGGGCTAGGTCCAGCCGGTCCCCTCCCCTTCGGTATTCGCGGATGGCATTAAAATCAACCGTTACCTTGCTCCGATCATTGATCCTTAAAAAAGCCTTAGCGCCAAAGGTGTTGTTCTCCAACTGTGTGATCTCGGTAAATCCATCGTCGTTGGCATCAAAGGCATCACGATTCCGGAACATTCCATAGAAAGTCACACCACTCTGTAAGTCTTCACTGACTACAGAAGCGTTGAAATTGACCGTATTATCCGGTTCAGTCCCGTCTACCAATGCAAAATTGCTGGCCACCTGCCAAGTGTTCTCTACCGGTTCACGTGTGATAATGTTAATGGTACCGGCAATCGCATTAGATCCATATAAAGCAGATCCACCACTGCGCACTACTTCCACACGTTCTACAATGTTAGTAGGGATTTGGTCCAAGCCATAAACACTGCTGAGGGCACTGAAGATCGGCCGGCTATTGATAAGTATTTGTGAGTATGCTCCTTCCAATCCATTCAGCCGCACCTGTGTAAAACCACAGTTTTGACAATTGTT
>JANQLQ010000142.1 GCA_028280565.1 Fulvivirga sp. | reverse complement strand
ACGAAACAGTAATAATACCCATTACCAGTTTTGGCAGCAGGATAATCGTCCGATAGAATTATCTACCAATGAAATGATGGATCAACGTTTGGATTACATACATGATAATCCTGTAAAAGAAGGATTGGTATACGAACCGGAATACTATATTTATAGCAGTGCTTTGGATTATTCCGGGGGTAAAGGACTATTAGAGATTGAACTGTTAGGGTGATCGGAAGTTACAAACTTCCTGGTATTGGTAGGCTTAAGTTGTAAGCTTAAGCCAGGAGGGGCAATATTCCCCTCTCAATCGCTCGGATATCGAAAAAATTAAAACCAGTAGTTGCCTTTTTTGGCGAGTGACGACTACCACTGGGCTGCTGGCCGGTTTACGAAGAATCCTTCCCAATTTTAGCATTTCCATCCTACCTGTCACCCAGGCCAACCCTAGTTTTCAACCTCTAAAAATTCCAACTAATGCCTCCCAACTTCTGCAAAATCTCCTTATCTTGTAGTCGTTTGGTACTATGATATAATGCAATATCTTCTCATCCCCTTATTATTATCCATTTCGTTGAGCCTCCACTCCCAAAACCGTACTCCCTCGTTTTTAGATAGCCTAAATCACCCACTCCTTGAGCAAAACGAGGCTATAGTCGACACGCTGGCCGTAGGTGCAACAGGTAAACTGGATAGCCTCAAAACTAAAAACACCGAAGGCCCAAATGTCAAAAAAAGTATCGCTGATTCACTGGCTATAGCCGTTAAGAGCGACACCTTAAAAAACCAATGGGACAGTCTACACCAAAAGCTTCCTCGAGCTGTCGAGATGAGTGCCTTGGATTCCCTTTCTCCACAACCTATTCATGAGCTCGATAGCCTCCATCGTAAGGTAAAAACCGTGGTCTCTTTTAACTTGGACAATCCCTTGGACACCTTATATCCAGGCCGGCTCAAAGACAAAAACCTGGAAACCCTAAGGTTGGATAGTGTAAACCATAAAATAAGAGACCTGTTGCCAATAGATTCGCTTAAAACGCTAGGGACGGGTCTCGTTGACAGCCTCCGTCAAAAGCTAAACCCTCAAGGAAAAGCTTTAGGCTGGCAGACTAAAGTAGATTCCGCCCAGCAAAGTGTAGTCGATACACTGGATGTACGCGTTAAACGTAAGCTTTCCAGCTTAAAAGCAAAACAAGATAGCCTTGGCATACTAAGCAATCGACCCCAAGAAAAGCTGCCAGGGGTAACAGGCCAGTTATCCAACAAACTGAACGAGGTAAACCCGGTAAAAGACCTGGATGCCGAGGATGCCCTGCCCAACGTGAATACAGACCTGGGTGCAGTTCCAGGTCTAAATAATCCAGCCCATACGCTGCCAGCAGTGCCTGTCGATCTTCCAGTGGATAACCTTTCCCCAGTGGAGGGACTTGACGGTGACCTGGTCCCAAAGAGCTTAAAATCTATCGGTAGTGCCGACATCCCCGGTATTGCGGGGCCAGCGTTACAAAATACCGATCTCCCGGGGCTTGAAAATGGTTTAGGTGACCTTGACGCTGACCTGGGGTTGGATATAAATGAACAGTTAAAAGATGTCGCTGACCTGGACTTAGAGCAATCGATAGCAAATCCTTTGGAAACTGTAGAGGATAAGATAGACAACCCATTGGAAGACCTTGGATCAGTGGATGAGTTGGGAGCCGTAAAAGAAGAAGCCGGGCAGTTCAAGGAAATAAGCGCTGAACTCGAAAACTATAGTGAAGACCTCGAAGCAGTCCGCCAAGGAAATTATGAGGGCGTAGAAGAAAAGGTGATGGATCACGTTGAGCAGGCAGGGGAGATCAACACTTTGATGGAGCAAAAAGCAGGCATGGAAGAATATCAACTCACTTACGAAGAAAAACTTAAGATCATGCGCGAGCTACAAGACCAAGAAGTTTTCCGTGCGAAGCTTGAAGAAGCTTTAAAGAAGGAGGCCCCCAACCATTTCGTAGCTCGCCAAGAAAACTTGGTAGAAGCTCAAAAACTGCTCTCCGCTTATAAAAAGAAATACTCCGAAGTAACGAGTATCAAAGACTTGACAACCGGCAAAGCACGCGTTATACGGCATGAGCGCTTGGCTGACAGGTTACATGCCGGGGTGGACTTGGAGTTTGCGAGGATGGATATCAATTTCCTTGACGTTGCCCCGTATTTGGGATATGAACTCACTAAGCGCTGGCATTTCAAAGCAGGGTATGCCTGGCGTTTTGAAGCTAGCATCGACGATGGCTTGGAGATCAGCACACAAGATACTCGAGGCATGCGTACGGCGCTCAGTTTCCTAGCCGTGAAGGGATTCATGGCCGTGGCAGGGTATGAAAAGTATTGGTTCACTGTGCCTGTTACGAATCCCGGTGAAAAACCATCCAAAAGAACGGGCTTGGGTGTGGTGGGGCTAAGAAAACGGTATACTATCTTCCGAAGCCTACAGGGTGATGGGCAAGTACTGTATAATTTCAGTATTTCTGGGGAACGGCCCTACCGTAATCGCATCAACCTGCGTTTCGGTTTTTTCGTGGATTTCAAGAATAAATAATGCAAGATGCCAACGCTAAAAGATCGAGTTGAGTGTAATGGATCTGTGCCCATAATACTAACTGCTAAGAACGCTAAAAGAACCCCTGGGTTAAGACACAGTTTTAAGCCTAGGGCATCCTTGAACATTAGATTTGATATTAAAGTGTTTAATTTTGGTAAATTAGATTAGGCTACATTTTTAAAATGTCTCGGGTAATGCAAACCTCGAAATGAGCAGTTTAAGCGGGGTTTTGAGGCTCTAAGTCTAGTTTTCATTTTCTTTTGTACGCCCAAAAGAAAACGAAACAAAAGAAAAGGGCGCCAGCAACAAAGCCCATTTTCCTCTCGAAACGCGCTATCCAACCCCTATGGCTTGCTGACCCACGGGCCTCAAATGGGCCGCGCTGTTCCTGGACGTCTCCCCTCCACACGCCATTCGAATTTTCAATGGTGCCCTAGGAACAATCTTGTGACGATCCGATAGTACGTCTTAGAAAGGAGATGTTTTGAGCAGCTTGTTCACCGTTAGACGTGCGCCCCAGGTCACTCCACCTTAAATTTTTTGATCACAGATTGATAAGCGGCAAAAATACCTAGAGCATCCTCGCCTTCTATTGTACTAATTAGCCTGACGGGCTCTCTAAACGGGTTGTCATTGTCAAACTGGTCGTTTTCAGCTAAAATCTTTTGATATTCGTAATAATTTTTGTCAGTCGTAAGCAATTGAATTTCTATCGAATCTAACAGTGCCTTTTGCCCGTTTATAAAGGAACCTAAAAAGATATCAGTACTAGCCGAAATCACCTCTCCGTCCCGGTCGTTATCTTTTTTAAAGCCTTCTTCATAAAAATCCAACCTCCCAAAAAAATTGTAATCGCGATCAATATTATCTTTATAACCTCCGAATACCCTGTAGTAGTTTTCTTCCCCTTCTTGGTCTTGCCAAAATACCCGTAGCCGGGCACCGTCGCGGGTTTCACTGGTGATTATCCCGATATCCGTAGCCGGTGTTTTAGGGACCTGGCAACTTGCTTTGTACGTATTTCCGCCTGTTTTTACCTCGAGATAATATTGCTTTCCAGCCTGTATCGGGAATACATTCGTTTCCAGCTGGTACACGAATGTTCCAGGATCAAAAGGGATGATATGACGATTTACACCATCTGAAATAACAACTTCTGCATCCCGGATACAATCAGCACCAGGTTTGGTGATCCCTAAAATGGGCCTGGATAAGGATAACTCGACAGAAATAACGGAATCTTGTGGAGAGATGAGAGAATTGATCACCACTTTTCGGCGTGTATTCACCAAACCTCCGGGGTCAACTTCTTCAACACAACTTGCAGCAAAAATGGATAGGACCAGTAATAAGGCATTGTTGCGAACGGTTTTAGGAAGGCGGGTCATATTTTTCATGCGCGTGTGTTTAAAACTCTAGTCGATAACTGACGGATGGAATGACAGGAAGGAGACTCACCTTTTTAAGAGCTGTCTTTTCCCCTTGTGGCACTCCCTCCGACTCGGTAAAATAAAAAAATGGTTTTCTGGCGGGGACGCGATGAAGTTGACACAAAAATAATTTTAGAAGTAAAAGACCAACTTATTGGAAGTATTGCCAACGGCAAGAACTGCAAGGGCTGGGCCGTGGGTTTTTATATTTAATCTATTGGGGCTTTCAACGAACACGACGGGCAAATAGTATTATCGGCATACTTATCTTTTATCGTGTCCGTGGTCTTATCGGGGTTCATCGGAAGGAAGAAGAGTCATAAGGAAGATATTTTATAGATCCCTAGTACTATGTCAGATTTAAGCTATTGATAATAGGATTTTTATTCTCAAACCTAGTGCCAGTGAATTGCAAAGGATGGGGGATCAACCTCCCGTTCTAAATCTATCCAAAACCCATACCTAAGAACGTCATTCCTTACTTTCTGCCCTCGTCATTCCTTTCTAACATCGTCATTCCTTGCAGCCTATGCGTTGGGCTAGGTGTGACAAGGAATCTGTGGAGTCGCAAAACGAAAACTTATTATACTTACAAATAGAACGGTTCGCGTTTAACGACTCAGCAGATTCCGGCTCTCTCACAAGCTCACACCCTCATCACCGGCCGGAATGACGATAAAGAAGTTTTTTTCGTTTTTGATAAAGATATCCAACGGGCTCCCTTATCATTAAATCCCTGCCTATCAAATAATTGAATATGACAATGTAGTCCTAGTGTTAAGCGGCTAATGTCGATCTTGGGCATGATCAACGTTTCATACTCAGTAACTAATTCCCCACAGGTGCATTGAACGAAAAGGAAATTTTTAACACAACATTCAGCTGACCTAAAAATGGTAATTACTGGTTTTTTTCACAATGACCAAGTTTGGTCATTTTTTAGCAAAAAGTTCTGTGCGAAACAAACCAGCAAGTGGCATACAGGGGATCATTGCTTTGCAATCTTTTTATTGGCGGTGGGCATAAGGCAAAAATGCCTACATCACCCTATTTCCTAATGAAGTACCAAATGGTGGGTAATATTTATGGTTTTGACAGGGGTTGAGTATTCTTATCACAGGCCTGGAGATCAAACTTAGAATTCATGTTAAAGAAAATCATTTTAGTGCCCCGGGGACAAAAAAGGGCCGTTTCCTACATTTTTGGAAATGGCCCCTTGCTTTTAACATACGGCCTGCAAACCAGGCATCTTCCTGTTCATAGGAATTGGCTAACGATCCACTTACCGGGCGACGATGATCCTCTTTGTTTTTACAACACTTCCCCCGGCCATGAGTCGATAGAAATAGGCCCCGGGAGCCAGTGCATGCGTAGGGGTCACCTGGCTCGTGGTCCCTTCTTCCAAGCTACCCGTTGCTACCTCTTTTCCCATAGGATCGGTTAATACCCAATGGGTGGGTGCCTCCAAGGCTTGGGGAAAAACTGTGATAAACTGGTCTTTAGCAGGGTTCGGGTATATCGTTATGTCAGTAAGGCGTTCTTCTTGTTTTTTTATCCCAACAGCTTTGCTATCAACGCGCGCCAAAGCGGTAGGGCAAAGTCGTCCGGCGTCTGTAATGGTCCAATTGTAAAGATTGATCAGGCTATCCCTGGCGGCCTCACCGTTGCAATAGGAAAGGCCTCCAGCTCCGAAGGGAACGTTATTCTGCAAAGAAGGTAAAGATGCCCAGCCGATGAGTGTTGAGTCATAATTGCTAATTGAAAGGGCAGAGCTGAGCAACATGTTTGTCATATCTGTGACGTTACTTACATCCCAAGTGCCGAGATTCTGGTCGAAAGAGGTAGCCAAACCAAACATGTCTGCCATACTAGTGACGTTACTGACATCCCAGTTCCCGATCCCCTGGTTGAATTGAAGAGCTGCCGTAAACATACTAGTCATACTAGTGACATTACTCACATTCCAGCTTCTAATATCCTGGTTGAATTGAAGAGCTGCTGTAAACATAAAACTCATATCTGTGACGCTACTCACATCCCAATTACTCAAGTTCTGGTTAAAGGAGATCGCTGCTTGAAACATACTCGCCATATTCGTGACGTTACTCACATTCCAATTACTTATGCCTTGGTTGAACGAGTTAGCTCTAAAAAACATAGTACTCATATCCGTAACGTTGCTCAGGTTGGGAGTATCTAGGGCGGGTATTGTAAGTCTGGTACATGCATAAAATGCGGAAGCCATCGACCGCCATGGGTTGGTACCCCATTGCTCTACAGTTAAAAGTTTTTCGGGATCACTTGCCTGCAAGAAAAAAAGTTGTGGAAAATCCCCGGATATACTCACCCGGTAAGTTCCTACTTGCGGGAAAGTAAGTGTAGCATTCCCTGTAAAAGGCCCACCTGTCCCCGTTACCGTAACATCATCTACTTTTTCCCAAGCAACGGAATAATTATAGCCCGTACCCGTGGTAGGAATGGTGATTTGGTTATTGGCAGATCCACCGGGGTTGTCTGTTTTCCAGGTGGTGATAAAAGGCGTTTGTGCAAAAACATATCCAAAAATAAATTGGAATAGGGTAATAAATAATAACTTTTTCATTTTGTATTTAAAGGTTGGTTCATGATTAAAATTGGAGGAATGCTTGGAAATATTCAAGAAGGTGTAAACAACCTGGGTGTACCATTCCAGGGAAATGATCGAAAAGTCAAGTAAAA
Source organism: Fulvivirga sp. (assembly GCA_028280565.1). Taxonomy (GTDB): domain Bacteria; phylum Bacteroidota; class Bacteroidia; order Cytophagales; family Cyclobacteriaceae; genus Fulvivirga. The sequence continues at coordinate 3,500 of JANQLQ010000142.1, read as the reverse complement.
AATTGAGATAGATAATGAGGGGTACAAGGGATTGTATGAAGCTCGTATACGCTAACACCCGTTTGTGAAGAAGACTTAAGATCATGCAAGAATAAAAGCATCAAAGGGTCTTTACACCCAACCTTTTCATAGCAAGTTTGCTAAGTTTAAGACAAACCCAAGAAACGGTTCTCTACTTAATCAGAGAAATACCCTGGAGTGAATTGCACCAACATTTAAAAACCAGCAAATGCCTACAAAACCTGGCAAGGGTGATTCGAAAACAGGTTACATACTGGGCAGGTTGTGAGTTTGCCAGTGTGCTTGTCAATTCCTGGATTCTTGACTTGATAGAGTCATGAATTCATATGACCATTGGAGCTTAAAGCAGGGTAACTAAACGACTTAGAATTAGTATCGATATACTCGTGGTAGTACACACAATCTTTGGCTTTCTAATTTTCTAGGATTAATAGTTGAAAAGAGAAATGAAAGCTATTACTTCACTACATTAGGTTATGGATCTCGTTGAAAGCTGTCTGAAAAATTAGATATCTTTTGATCCCGGAAGTAGCATTTCAAGGTTCCGAGATTAAAAAAGTGTAAAAGATTTTCAATGGCAAAATTTTTATGATTATCGTAAAGTACCGTTAGTGCACACCCGCATAACCTAGCCTAATACCCAAATTCTCAAAAAAAAAAGTTTGAATTCCATAATAATAAAACCATATTTACACATTCATATTACCCTCTCTATGCTTAGAAAGAGGTTACTTTGATTTTTTAAACTATATATATTATAAAAATTTTTTGAGCATGGCATTCCAAATTGTTCTTACAATAGCTATGTATTCTGCGTATGCTTCCTTGGATTTTTCCTTGCCATTGGTTCCTGAATGCAAGGGTTACCAATTCGAGGTAGAAACAGAGAATACATCAGGGGGAGAAAATAATGGTAGCGCGGAAATAAAACTGCTCGAGGATGCAAAAGTAACTGCGGAGTATTTTTTCTACACAAACGGAATGGAGTTGTTATCTTTCGAATTTGAGAATGATTCAATTGATGGGCTTGAAAAAGGTAAGTATTTCTGTATAGTGATGATTGCCAATGATTGTTACAAAAAATTGGAATTTGAAATTCTCTGATGCAGTTGGATATGAACAAACTTGTTTGGATATTCTTTTTGGTTTTTAGTACGTGCTTCCAGCTTTTGGCGCAAACTTCTACGTTTACTAGCGGTATTGGTTTGACGGTAGAAGTAGAGGTTATCAACGAATGCAATGGATCTGGTGATGGTTCTGTACAATTTACAGTCATTAGTTCTGTAGGGAACGAAGACGCTAATCTTAACCTTTTTTTTAACGCGAGCACTTCAGTGCTTGTCGGACCCTTAGCACTGCCTTTCAATACACCAGTAATAGTGACGGGTGGTGGTTTGGGCTCAGACACCTATACCTTCATTGTCAGTTCCTCCAACTCCGGGAATATCAATAATTTAATTACAGTTTCGAACGTTAGTGATCCCACCATTACAGTCAATACACCTCCTACCGATTTGGTGAACAATGATCCTACGTGTACAACGTTAGATGCTCAAATTAACGTAACATTAGACGGAGGATCTTTGCCTTTAGGTGGTTTCGTTGATTATGAAATTACGACAGATAACGCAATTCCTGGCATTATAGGGGACACACAGTCCTTGGGCACGACAACGCTTGATTTTGCTACCCTTCTGAATGGTGGAAATCCATTGCCCGGTGGTACATACACACTTACCATCACGGATGCCTTTTCTACCTGCAATATGGTTTCACAAGCTTTTGTTGTGGTTGACCAAGTACCTACACCTTTTAATATATCCACTGTGGCTGCCACGATTTGTGAGGATCAAGATATTGTCGTGACCGTAGATCAAACCGAAGAAAGTGTTAATTATGAAATTTTTATCGCAGGCAATCCTACAGGCATTACTGGAACAGGGCCCGGTGCTCCTAATGTAGGAGATCCCATAAACCTTACGATACCTGCTGCCTTTGGCTATACAAGTTTAGACCCTATCACCGTACAAGCTTCATTGGGATCTTGTACCTCTGTTTTTATGAACAATGCATTATCGGTCAGTTTAGATTTTATCCCCGACAACAGTCTGACCGTTATACCCCAAACTACCCCAATTTGTTCAGGAGATAATGGTGTAGTCTTGGTACAAAACTCACAAAATGGAGTGAGTTACCAGTTAAGAAATAGTTTAAATGCTCCTGTTGGAACGCCTGTTTTGGGAGATGGGGGCACCATTAGTCTAATGACGGGTACTCTGACCATGGCTTCGACTTTTAACGTCCTGGCGGAAAACGGTACATGTACACCTGTTCAACTTGTTAATACTGCGACGATTGCTGTAGATGCCTTGCCGGACAATTCTTTAGCAGTAAGCGCTCAAGATGATCCTATTTGTGAGAACACAGCCACAAATATATTGGTGAATGCTTCTGAAACAGGATTTAGTTACCAGCTTAGGAATGATGCTGATAACTCTAATATTGGTTCGGCAGTAGTAAGTGTAGGAGGTATAATTTCTCTTCCAACAGGAACTTTAACGAGTAATACAACTTTTAACGTACTGGTAACTAATGGCGTTTGTCCTCCCGTAGAACTATTACAAACAGCCACTGTAAATGTAGATACCGAACCGGATCTTACCTTAAATGTATTAGCGAATCCCAACCCGGTCTGTGCCGGATCGGCTTCCGTGGTGAGCGTCGAAAACACAGAGGTAGGGGTAACCTATGAGCTGCGAGAAGGAACTACCGTCATCGGAACTTCTCAAGCCGGTAACGGGGGACAATTAGATTTTAATACAGCCACCATTAGTGCGAACACGACATTTAATATCCTGGCCACGCGCGGAGCTTGCCAGGTACAATTGAACAATACTGTACTCATTACGGTTGAACCGCTACCAACGGCCTCGATCAGTGGGGGTGGGGATTTTTGTGCTGGTCCTGTTAGTCCCGATGTAACGTTTACCTTTACCGGTACTGCACCTTTTGACTTTACGTTTAGCGATGGCACCACGTCGACCCCTGTTGTGGGACATCCAACGACGACGTTTACGGTTTCGAATGCCGCTGCGGGGACGTATTCGATCACTGCTTTAACCGATGCAAATTTATGTGTGGCAACAGACCTTGGCACACCGGTAGCTGTTACAGAGAATCCTCTTCCTACTGCAGTATTGAGTGGTGGAGGCACCTTTTGTACAGGCGATCCTTCACCGGATGTTACGTTTACGTTCACGGGTACTGCTCCCTATAATTTTACGTATGAAGACGGCTTGACGGTGATCTTGGTGACGGGCCATCCAACGGATGTATTTACGATTGCGAATGCACCAGTGGGGACATATTCGGTGACGGTCTTGAGCGATGCGAATAGCTGCTCGGGTACTACATTAGGAGGTAGCGTAGCAGTAGTAGAAGAGATAGCCCCAACGGCCTCCATTAGTGGGGGAGGAGAT
>JANQLQ010000048.1 GCA_028280565.1 Fulvivirga sp. | reverse complement strand
TAAGTCCGTGATATTGCTGTAAAATTTTTCCTCGCGCCGGCGATTAGCCTCTTTCCCGATGGTCGGTGGTTCGTCGTTTTCTTGCATTACCACGGCGGGGTGGTAGAATTTTTCGAACGCTTCGAGTGGCCGGTTTTCGACCAGCATTTGGTTGAGTTCGGTCACCTTGCCTAGCAAAAGTGCCGAAGCGGTTCCTAAGGTTTCATTTTGACTTGTCATGGTTTTTGTTTTTTAGTTCTGACAATGCAAAAATCGACCAGGACTGCCATCCTTAGCGATGAAGAAGTTCAGGAAAAACCGTTGAACAAGTTCAATAAAAAAGGTTGAAGAAGTTTAAGCAGGTCCCTATTCCTCGGCCAGTTGCTTCCTTATTTTACTCAAAAATTCTGCACTCACCCCGAGATAAGCGGCAATTTGATGCTGGGGAACGCGATGCATAAGACCGGGGTATTTTTCCAGGAAATCCAGGTATTTCTCTTTACCGGACTTGGACAGATGGGTGAGGATACGATTCTGAAAAGATATATATTCTTCCTGGAAGATAATGCGGCACCACCGCTCGAATTTAGGGTAGGCCTGGAAAAGCAATTCTAACGAGGCATAGTCGATCTGCAGTAATTCACAGTCCTCCAAGGCTTCAATATTGAGCATCGCCGGGGTGCCTTTTATAAAGCTCTCCACGTCGGAGGTCCAAGTATGCTCTGTAATGAACTGGATGATATGATCCTTGCCTTGCTCATAATCAGTGTAATACTCTTTTAGGCATCCTTTGAGCACAAAGGTCTCGTATTTACAATGATCAAAGGCTTGTAACAGGTACTGTTTCTTTTTAAGCCTCCGGTACTTTAGTAAAGAAACAAAGTAGTCCGATTCCTCTTTAGAGAGTGGGATGTATGTATTAACGTTTTCCAGTATGGGAGTAAAATCGAGCATTGCCCCTATATTGAATCATTCACTGTTACGAAAAACTAAAGAAACAAAATAAAACCGTTATTCTCAGTGGCGTGGAATAAAAAAGACCGCCCCGAAGGACGGTCCCTATCTTCACCAACATTTCATCACGATCTAATGACCGTATCCCCTCATATTGCATTTAATCCCATGAAGTAACCCCTTGTTGACTTCCATCACCGGTATAGTTGAACGGCCCGGGATTGGCCACAAAATCTCCTGGGGTCCAAAGATTGGCTGTATTTGCTACATCTTCCCTTGTACTGCCATTGGGGAGATCTTCACCATACATCATAAAATCTACGATAGTATCGGCATTGGCAAACGCACCGCCAGTATTGTAAAGGGCTACATCCGAAGAAGTATTGTTTATTTCTAAGTTAAATTCTATCTCTTCATCCGGGGCAAGAATGAAGTTACCACTGGTCACTGCCACCGCAGACAGTTGCCTGTAGCTCCTCCTGGCGCAAAAGAAATATCCAGAAATGTCCATTGACGCATTCCCAAAGTTTTTCAGCGTGATTTGGTCGTTGGTAGCATCAATAGTAAGTAGCCGAATGTTAGCCATACCTGCTTGGTCTGCTGACCACTGGTCTGCGCCATTGGCACTACCATCCCCAGTGTAGGTGTAAGGTCCTACGCCATTCACAAAATCATCCTCTGTCCAGAGATTAGCCGTCACAGCCACCTCTTCTCTGCCAAGACCATCTACATCGTCGCCAAATTGCATAAAGTCAACAATAGCATCAGCATTGGCAAACGCCCCTCCTCGATTGTAAAGCGCAACATCGGAAGAACCGTCTTCTATGGTTATGCTAAATTCCAGTTCTTCACCAGCATCTAAAATCAAGTCTCCACTGGGAGCTAATCCTGATTCCGAGAGTACGGTATATACCCGTCTTATACAAAAGAAATAGCCGGAAACGTCACGCGTGCCCGTACCAAAATTCTTGATCCTAACACTGTTATTAATAGGGTCTACTGAAATGATCCTGACATTGGCAATTAATAAAGAGCCTTCCCAAGAAGCCGCTCCTATAGCATCACCATCACCCGTGTAAGTATATGGACTGCTGTTAGCAATAAAGTTAGCAGCGTTGTCCCACCTATTAGCGGCCACGGCATTTTCCACTCTAAAACCATTAGCCGCACCCCATTGGGCAAAATCCCTCAGCACATTGGGATTATTGTTATTGAATCCTAAGGTGTTCGTTGAGAACAAGAAGATACTTCCTGTAACATCTGCTACACCTCCTTGTGTGAGAATTCTTACCCTGACTTCTTCGTTAGGGGAAAGTACCAGGTCTCCTGATACGATCTCAATATCTGCTGTATTGGCAAAGGAAGGATAAACACCCGCTGCTGTGCAGAAAAAGTAACCCGTGATATCCCTTTCTGACGCATCGAAGTTCTTGATCACTACCTCGTCCAGGTCCGTATCGATCGTAACCATTCGAATGTTGGCGTCATCGATCCAAAAATCTTCTCCGCGATCGTCATCATCACCGAGATAAGTGAATGGAGCAATGCCTTCTACCACTTCGCCGCTGGTCCAAATTCCGGCCTCTACTGCTACGCTGACCCTCCCGGCATTCCCAACATCCTCGCCGTATTGCATAAAATCAATAATCGCCGTAGCATCTGCAAAGGCCCCGCCACGATTGTACAAAGCCACATCAGAAGATGCATCATTTATGGACAAGTCAAACACTACCTCTTCATCTTCTGCCAATGACAAATCACCTGAAACCGAGGTGAGAGTGCCCAGTCCAACATAATTTCTCCTGGTGCAAAAGAAATAAGCGGAAATATCCTCTTCCGAGCTTCCAAAGTTCTTTAGGGTCACACGGTCATTGATGGGATCTACGGCCAAAATACGTACTGTAGACTCACCATTATCTACTTCTTCTTCACCTTCCCAGGTACCAACGCCTGTTGTAGATCCATCCCCCGTATAGTCGAATACGTTGACCCCTTCTACAAAGTCTCCTTCAGTCCAGATCCCCTTGCTGACTGCTACGTCTTCTCGACCTGCCGAACCGGCAAAGGAGGCTCCAAACTGCATGAAGTCGACCAAAGCGTCTGCCGAGCCAAAACTTCCTCCACGGTCGTAGATGGCCACATCAGAGGCGACGTCAGCTACTGTTATCGAAAATACGATGGTTTCATCGGGAGCCAGCACCAGGTCAGCCCCATCATTAGTGACCGAATTAAAGGCCTGGTAGCCCCGTTGTAAACAAAACCAATATCCGCTTATATCTACATCAGCATCGCCAAAATTCCTTAGCGTTACTTCATCATTTGCAGCATCTACTTCAAACAGGCGCACATTGCCATTCGTAGGATTTGGGTCACCGTTATCGCCGTCATCATCATCGCCACAGCTTACGACGAGGATCATGGTCATCACTAACAGGGTAAATTTTGAGCATAGTTGTCCTATACGGGAAAACTCCCGTTTTTGATCTGTATTCATTGTTGATTAAAGTTTAGTTTCCTTAAAAAATATTTGGGGAATATTCTAGATGAAATCTTATGCCGGTTGGTTCCTATTCCATCATGATAAGGTCGCCGACCTGTAGGGAATAGGTGCCCACCTGTTGGGTGCCAAGTCTTTACATTTTTCTAACCAATCCTTTATTAAGTTTCACTCTATCCATTTTCACTAATTTTCATGGTTTACTTGCCTCATTAGAAATGGCAGCAAGTATGCCCTATTACCAGGAGTTGGGTTTCTTTATTTGCTTAGACTCCTCCACTTTGTTTCTACCCTAGGGATCATTTCAGTTGACGTCATACACCAGACGGCGGCTCTTTCATAGGGGTTGCCTTGGGGTAAAAACTTTTTTTAGATAAGACCGGCAGTTTTAGAACGGCCTGGGGATCAAAAACTGGTTTCAGCAATGCTCAAGCTCGCAATATTCATTCGGGTTCTCGAATTCAATAGTGATATGACTAATGGGCTTGTCTTTTAATATACTCTTCACCTTTTGTTTTAGGTAATACTGTTCAGACAACTGGTAGTTTTTGTGTACTACCAGGTGTATGGTAAGTATGTTATAACTACCGTCCATCGACCAGATATGACAGCCGTGAATATCATCAATTTCTTCGATGCCCTTAAGTTTATCCCGGATCTCCTCGATATCGATCTCCTTAGGAATACCTTGTAGGATGATCAGCAGGCTTTTTCTTAAGTTCTTGTAAACATTATAGAGCACGAATAGCGCTATAGTTATCGAGAGTAGCGGATCAATAAAAGGCGCATCAAAATAGATCATGACAATACTACCGATCAAAACCGCTACCCACCCGAGTACATCTTCTAAGAGGTGTAGAGACACTACTTTTTCATTGAGAGACTTACCCTTACGCAATTTCAAAACGGCCGCGCCATTCACCACTATTCCCAACAACGCCAAGTAAAGCATCCCTTGGGCATTCGTTTCCTCCGGGCGGAAAAGCTGGGGCACGGCATGGATGAGTATAAATACTGAACCTACAATAAGAATAATTGAATTGATCACGGCTCCTAATAAAGAAAAACGCTTGTAGCCATAGGAAAAGGTTTTGGTCCTTCCTCGTTTAGACAGCCGCTGGAAATACCATGACAATCCCAAGCTCAAGCTGTCCCCAAGGTCGTGCAGGGCATCTGAGAGTATGGCCAGGCTATTGGTGTAGAATCCTCCGACAATCTCGATAAGAGTGAAGCCAAGATTGAGAAAGAAGGCAACTTTTATATTACCTTCCGCGTGGTGGTGGTCATGATCGTGTCCCATATATCATTTACAAATCAAAAACAAAGCCGGCATGAATAATCCGGCCATCCGTTGGCGCCCAGAATTTCAGGAAATAAGGCTGGAAATGTTCACCTACTTCGAAGTTGCAGCTTTTGTTATAACCCCTATTTAAAAAGGTTTTAACCTTGCGCCTGGTTTACAAAAGTGTAGATCGTTTCTTTTTCGACCAACTATTCAACCCAGGGTTTTTACATCATCGAAAAATAACAAAGAATGGTCAATTACCCTTTGGGAAATCGTAATTTTCACAGGAGGTGTAATGTCATTTTGCTTTAATGCATTTACTAAAGGAGAAGGCAGTCGTTTATTTTAAAAACCGACCCCTGCTGACATAAAAAGACGAACTATATTTTTCCTGTGTTGTTCGATACGCATAAGTATGGACCTATGAAGAATAATGTCAAACCATTCAAAGAGATGCTAAGGGCTGCGTTCCCGGCTTTGGAAGATTCAATAGATCATATGGCCTCCTTTTTTGAGCCCATGCACTTAAAAAAGAATGAATACCTTGTGAGAATAGGCAAAAAGTGCCAGTATATCGTATTCATCAATTCCGGGGTCATGCGTAATTACCTGTTTGATAATGAAGGCAACGAGATTGTCAAGTACATGACCTGTAATGGGGATTTTAACACGGTTTACAGGCACTTCATCAAACAAGAGCCCAGTTTAGAGCATGTTCAAGCCGTGACCGATTGCGACTTGATGGCTATCGACTACCCACGATTTGACCAGCTCAAAAATGAGTCTGAAGCTTTTCGCTCTATGACGGAGCATTTGCTAGCAGAAGGGCTGGCCTGTAAAGAGGAACGCCTGGTATCTTACCTTACCCAGGACGCTCAAAAGCGATACGAAAACCTGTTGCGAGAGCAGCCATTGATCATACAGTATTCTCCTATGCAATTTGTAGCTTCTTACCTAGGGATGTCCCGCGAAACGCTGAGTCGTATTCGAAACAGGAGGATGGCCAAAGCCTGATCTTCTTCTATTCCTACTTTTTCGAATTTAAATCATGAATATTCAGATTTAGTATTGAGTAATGAGTCTTTAGTCTTGAGTAGTGGTATCGGGAGTTTGCCAATTTTGGTTTAACGTTGTTCCGGAAAGAATGAATAGGATCATGGGGCACTAACGGGAACGCCCGGATTACAAATCCTATTGCCTCGATAAGTACGCATTACGCTGCGCTAAATGCGCACTAGCTGAAAACTTAGAGCATCATAGAAAATTCAAGTGGCGTATGGAAGGGAGACCTCCAGGAATAGCTCGGCACATTTGAGGCATGTGGGTTAGCGGCCTATAGGGGCTGGCAGTGCGTTTCGAGGGGAAAATAGGCTTTGTTGCTGGCGCCCTTTTTTTTTGTTTCGTTTTCTTTTGGGCGTGCAAAAGAAAATGAAAACCGGGCTTAGAACCACAAAATCCCGCGTATACTGCTCGTTGAGAGGATCGCACTACCCGAGGGCACCATTGAAAATTCAAATGGCGTGTGGAGGGGAGACATCCAGGAACAGCGCGGCACATTTGAGGCATGTGGGTAAGCAGGCCATAGGGGTTGGATAGCGCGTTTTGCGCGGAAAATGGGCTTTGTTGCTGGCGCCCTTTTCTTTTGTTTCGTTTTCTTTTGGGCGCACAAAAGAAAATGAAAACTGGACTTAGAACCTCAAAATCCCGCTTAAACTGCTCATTGAGAGGTTTGCATTACCCGAGACATCTTAAAACAATGCTTAATTTGCCAAAATTATACGTTCTCCAGTCAAATTCAATTTTCAAGGACACTCAAAGGTAGAGTAAACCTAACAACTAGGGTTTGGTGTGCAAGAGCTATCGTTTCTGTCTTAGAGATTTCATTGAGAAACCTCGGAGTCCCTTACAGGAGACTCCGAGGAGGTTTTAGGTTTTAAATTAATATGATGGATTAGTGCCTAGTTTTTGACCAGGATACGACGGACCTCGTAAATATCTTCGGAAGTCACGCGCAGTAAATGTAAGCCTGTTTTCACCTTGTTGGCCAGGTTTAGCCGGATTACCTGGGTGCCGGCATTTCCTAGTTTTTTGGTATGATATAACAGTTTTCCTGCCAGGTCTAACATTTCAATGGTGACCTCAGCATCCCTTTCTAACGACATCTGTATGTTTAACTCTCCCCTTGTGGCATTAGGGTAGACGGAAAAAGGGTGATCCTGTTCTGCTTCTTTACCGGATGCCATTCCAGGTGTACCCAGTCGTTGGTTGCCTGGTGGGGTAGCATTGGGAAAACTAGCTTCATAGGCGTGTAACGCTTTTACTTCGTTTGGCGTCATGGCCCAGTTGTATATTCTGAAATCATCGATATACCTGGCGGAACGCCTGTCACTGCTATAGATCATACTGCCGATGGCAAAGAATTGAACGGCGTCCAGGTCCTGGTCTTCTGTTCCGAAAAAATTGTATCGTCCATCTACCGTTCCATCGGGATAGATAGAGTAAAGAGTCATTGATTTGGGCTCATAGGCCAGTACTACATGATACCAACCCGTGGTATGTGTAAAGGAGGCTGGCTTATACATCCAAAGCAGCCAGGGCTGTGTAGGGTCATTTTTGATATGACGGGTAACTCCTACCAGGTCATGTATGCGATGTACCCCCAATGTGAAATGGTCAGGATCATTGGGGCCTGTTTCGGTAATACCTCCGAAAAAGGTATGCCAGGTATCCGTTTGTCCAAAGGAATTTTGCACGGAATGCGCATGGGTCAAAAAAGCGTCGATATAGGTCCAAAAGGAAAAAGTAAGCCCTTTTTTACCATCATAATTGCCCAGGAAGTCACGTAAGCTGGTATGACTTCCTAGCAAGCTGATGGCCGCTTGCGGATCGAATTCGGCACATTGACGTCCGGATTCATCTACTATAGTCGCCGTACCTATCATACTGCCGTTTTTTGATGTGCTGCAGCCTGTACCTCCTGCTGTTACACAATCCAGGTATGCACGCTCTGAGGCAGGAGACGCTGCCGCCACCATAGGATAGTAGGCAAACGCACCCCGATCCACATAATGTTCAGCGGCACCGGCACCAAGGGCAGGAACGGCCTGTGCCCATTGGTAATCACGGTGTGTTAGTGCATCCAATTGCGTTTTTGTCAATCCTTCTTTAAAAAACCGTACCCCATAAAGCTTCCCCTCGAAGGTATCTCCTAACAGGCTGGGTGTATAATCTTCATGGGTAATGTGACTTGAATTACCCGCTGAATGGTATACCGCAGAGGCCGCCTGCGGAGGTGCATTAGCATAAATAAACCGGTAATAATGATAACTATTAGCCCCGGATTTGACAAAGGCTACATGATACCAGCCCTCGTTAGAGAAGTAATCCGAAATAGTGACTTTATAATTTGATAGCACGTTGCGATAGGTGAATTCCAGGTCCCGGTCATGTACACGTATCTTTTTATCACCGGTAGCCAGTATCTCCCTGGCACTGCCCCCTCCTTTCCAATACAGCCAGAAGCTAATGGAATATGTACTCGTTGAGGTCACTCCCTCGTAAGGTTCGGGTATGTCTAATCTCACACGATCACCGTTTTGAACGTCCAGGCAGTGCACACTCCCTCCCGGAACCGATAAGAAGTTGGTAACGGCTGGCTTTTTGATATAGTCAAAGTCACCATGAGCGCCTCTGCCTGAAACGTCATAGGGTCTCAAAATATACTGTTTATCCAGGTCAGGAGGCCGGGTGATCATACGTACATCCAATGGATAATGGGCCAAAGGCTTTACCTGTGCCACCGCCGGAGGGAAGGTAATGATCGTAAACAATACTATCCACCCCCACGGCAATCGTGACCATTTCAGTTTATTTTCTTTTAAATACATTTTTGTTGAGTTAAAGGTAAAAGCATCATCATTTGGTCCTTAATCCCTGTGCTTCCAGGTACTGGTGCATCAGCATAGGCCGGTCAGTGGTGATCACCGAGCTGCCGTTTTCTATCAGGAAGTCCCAGTTACCCCGGTAGTCGGTGGAGGGGTCTACATCTATTTTCTGGTGCCCGTCACGGTTATTGGCATCCAAAAAATCCGGCCAGCGGCTAAAGATCATGGCGCGGATATTATTATCATTAATATAATCCACGTAATTGAAAGGCTGTAAGATGTTGTAATCCTCCGTCTTAAACCGGGCTCCTATCACCGGCGCCATACCTGCGGTGATAAACGCATCCAGGTGGTCCTTAGGATTGTCCTTTCTTGACGGGTCCTTTACAGAAGGCAGATAAATAAAGCGCCCCCAGTACCCGGCATATTCCTCCTGTATCCTCTCCAGGTGCCACGATCCTCCTCCTATGATGATCTGATGCAGCATACCTAGCTCGTCTGCTATTTTAAGGCAACGTAAGGCCCTGTCTTTATACAGCCCGGCTGAAGCCGCTTTGATGTCCAGTAATAGGTAGGATTTGCCTTTGATGATCTGCATGGCCTGTTCCAGGTGCACGAATTTGTGAGTCGTCACATTTCCCTGGTAATCTTTCAGGTGATAATTTTTTACTTCACTCCATTTTGTGTCGTTGATGTTCGCCGGGTAAGCAGGACCATTCGATAACAGCTCAAAATACTTGTCATGCGTTAAGACGGGCTGTAAGTCTTTGGTGAACTTTACATCCAGTTCGATAAAATCAGCATAGCCATTTTCCACCAGCTCTACTGCATAATTTACTGACGGTAAGGAATGCTCCGGAACATCACGATGATAACCACGGTGCGATACCACCATCTTATAATCCGGGTAGTTTTGAGGACAACGCAGTATTTTTAGTGTTTCGTCCATTTTTGTGGCATTGGCCGGCAGCGGCACACTGCAATCCGTGTAATAGGCCAAATGCGCTTGCTGGGTTGGGTTAACATGCTCCGTTTTCAGTCCATGGTTTATCAACCCATAAAAAGCCGGCTCGCTCCCACCTGTTCGATCTACGGAAACTACGTGTCGCTTACCGGGTGATTCACACTGCAAGTAAAATGCGTCCGTTCCCCATGCCGGGTCATTAACCTCATCGAACAGGTTTGAAGGAATCCCGAGGTCATTCACTCCAATGCTTTCACTCAAATGCCTCATTTTGGCCTGGTTACCCGCACCGGTCAGCGCTGTTTTCAGCTTATGGATGGGATCTGCGCCAACAAAGAACCCAAAGTTATCTACCTGGAGATCGCTTTTAACGCCGGTCACCACTTTCCCTCTCAAATTGATGCCTCCAATGAGCGAATGCGTTATGTTATGCCGTGGTGTTTTTACCGTATGCACCTGGTATTGGGAGAAGCCCACATCCCAAAACCTGTTATGCACACGGCCTTCAGACCTGTAGAGCGCCTGCGTATGCACTACCTCACCATCAATCACGAGCTGAAAAGCGTCAGCAGCTACTTCATGGAGGTCCTGAGCGCCGGTCAACCCTGATGGAAAAGCGTACAACACAAAGTTATGCCAGTCATTGTCGAGGTAATCCACCGTACTGGTACCGAATAGAAACTGTGTTACTACACTATCATTCACCACGATGGCATATACCGACTGGTTATTGGCAGCCAGTGCATCCTGGTAATTCGTATGCGATTGCGAGTTGGGGGTAGCATAGATCGCCAATTGGCTCATGAGGTCACCGGGTATTTTACCTACGCCAAGCACGAGTAGATTCCGAATCTCACCCTGGTTTTGCGCATAACCCGGTGGCTCAGCACCGGTTTCTTCTTTATTCAAAAACTCACCGTCTGTCACCATCGCAAAGTCTTCGCTCATGGAAAACAGCACCGCTCCCTCACTTTTTTCATCCACATGGAATGAACCGAGTATCAGCCCGTTTTCTGTCCCATCGATGCTCATTTTGTTCAGACTCGACGTGAGGTCAATAGTAGCTACATTGGGCCACTGGTAAAAGCCATCCCATTTGCCCAGGGTGTCGGAAGAGGCCAGGCTGTACTGCGCGCCATCCAGGTGGACATTGTTTAACGCAACCATCTTTTCATTTTGAGACTGATGGCCCACTTGCGCCCGGACCATGCTCCATGAAGCCACCAGTAGGAAGCATAGTACCAATAACTGTCTATAACGACCTAATTTTATATAAGTGATACTTTTCATGGCTGATTTAATTCTTCTGATACACTGCCCGTGATAAAACCGTTACCTAACGGCGGATTTATGAACCTGTGGGCTCCATAGCGGGAGGTGTTCCCATTATTCCAGTGGCTACTGAACCTCAACCGTTCATTTTGAGCATGAAGGTTACGCTCACCATGCAGCATAAGTCCCCAAAACTTGTTACGTCCTTGGGTGTCAGCCGCAAAGGCATGCATACCCTTCTGTTCCTCCATGGTTAAAAAGTAGGCTCCCCCAGCTTGGTGCCACCCTGGATAAATACCTGCCATAGGGTAGGATTGCTTTGCTGACGTAAGTGCTACCAGTGAAGTTTCCAACGCATTGCAATCCGCTGTCTCCCGGGCCAAAAGCTCCAGTTGTTCACTATTGGTTATAAAACCGACGTCATCCAGTGACAGCTTACTTTGACCTACAATGTAGCGCCCTCCCAGCATCATACCTCCCATCATACCGTGGGTTAGATGGCCCAGGTTAAAGAAAGGCGTACCCGGCTGGTAGGAACGTGACTGCGGGTAAACTTCACCATCCACTACCAACCCCTCACGGTCCCGGAGGTTATACAATGCAAACGTATGCCACTGACCGTCCAGGTATTTTTGGTATTGACCGGGTGCCGTAAATGACCAGCTTACTACCTCATTATTTTCAACCCTTACCTGGTAGAAGGCCTGGTTATTCCTGCTTAGCGCCCTGCGGTATGCGACACGCTCAGTGTCATCGCAGACCTCATATCCTTCCAGGCTATCGGCCAGCGATGCCGGGATCTTACCTACACCCGCTACAAACAGCGACTGGGCATGCTCATAAGTATCATGGCTCAGTGAGAAAATGACGGCTCCGTCCGCCGGTTCGGTTTGATCCACTTTGAACGAGGAGGTTAATAGCCCTTCGCCGTCATGTTCCGTGAGCTTTGCCAAAGAAGGCGTAAGGCTTAAAATCGCTTTATTTTCTTTAAGAGGATCCAGGTTATCCAGTTCAAGAAACTGTTTATTGAAGCCGATCCCTTCTATCTCATCTACATTAAGCTCCGGCACTACCAGGATAAAAGCTGACGTGTAACGCTGACGTAAAGGCCCGTCGAGTGTAGCGAACGACTTAATGGTACGTTGTAACATACCCCGGCCATTCACAAAAAACTCCGTGGAAGTACCTCCATCCATGTGAACAAGGTTTTCAAAGCCCATCTGGTCAAAAAATCTGCCGAGCTCTTCGATGGTAAAGCCCCATTGGCTGTCATCTTTTACGGTTCCCCCAATGTCATTGCCCTGCTCATCTTTCTTATTTTTTACCCGGCGCATTCCATCCACCGTAACAAAATAGAGCTGGTCATTTTTCCAGGCCACAAACGTACGTGCTTTCCGGATCTGTCGGTTTTGTCCTCCGAATTCGTCCACAGCGCGGTAGGAATCAATGCAAGTGAACAGGCTTCGGTACTGCTCATAATATTGCGTACCCGGGTCCAGTTTATCACACCTGAAAAAATCCTTGTAGTAGCCGTTATACCCATCTGCGCTGCGCTGGCAGGCAAGGTAAAACCAGCCTTCGTTATTGTTCGGGTCTACGATCCATTTTAACGTTTTCCAGTCATTTACCATGTAGTTGCCATTCTGCCCTTCTTCAAACGGATAGTTCGTAGCGTCGCTCACCAGGTTAGGCCATGGGTGTGTTTGCCCGTCCTGGCATTCCAGCGGTACCTGGAATTCATAGATCGATTTGGTACCGTCCGGCCGAATGTACGAATAATGTCCGCCGGACATGATGTTAGGATACCCCTGCAACTCACGAAAAATATTCGGCTCCGTATAGCTACCCAGGTTATCAGGATGGGCATCCGTAGCATTGGGGTTATGAATATCCACCGCCTGGAACCTGACCGGCGGCGTTTGGCTGAAATCGAATGCGAACGCTCCTTGAAGCTTATGGCTCGTGACCGTTGGATAAGCCATGACCTGGTCGTTCACCTTGATGTATTGGCGGATACTGGGGATACAGCGATAGTAATAATCATAATATGTACCATTGATGCCGAAGATGGCGCCCTCGCGCGCTGCGGCGTGGCTAAGTATATCGAATTGGCCGCCAAGCGGTTTATCCGCATACATACACTCTTCCGGGATAACGTCACCCCCTACCGGTACATTAGGCGTTCCCCGCTCTGCCGGGTTTTTAAAGCGGTAGGTGAATTTTAGATCATACAGCCCCCGGTATTTGGAAGGATCGGAAAGGTCCATCTTCGCCATCGTGATCCCCTGCCCTTCCAGGTACTTCTCAGCCTCTACCGGTGCCTGTATCCAATAGGGAACATGATTTTCATCGTTGATCGGACCCCAATAGTATTTGTTGACCTGGATGCCTCCGAGGTCCTTGTAGAAAGCGATATTCTCGGTCCGGTCAGGGTTAGGATCGGTGAGGCCGCTGAGGTTCGGTGTGCTGGCCGTAATGCCTATACCGAACAGTGCTGTCACATCTTTTTCACCCAACCCGGGGATCTTTACTTTTTTTAGGTGGGCCAGCCCATCTCCATGCTTGGTAATTTTCATGATCACCGGCTGATAGCGCATGCGCTGGTTACTGCCACATGGAAAACGCATCAAGCGGTCTCCCAGGTACGTATCATGTGCCATACCTCGCAAAAACCCACCCCATAAATGATACAGCACCCCGTTAGAGCGATGCCTGGTAAAGTAATGTGAGTCCCGGGCCTGGATGGCCTGCTTACAGGTAGACCAATAATACAGCCTGGCCCCTTTCATCATCTGCAGGATATTGTCGGAGTCAAAATAGTCCAACTTTTGCTCATCAAAGTGAGGCTGGGTCAGGTCATAGGTGATTTTTGATACACTTCCTTCATAGGAGGTAGGCGAGCTAACCGGCAGCGTTACCTGGTATAGGGCATTTCCAATTCCACCGCTGGCATTTGGGTCGTAGGCGAAGAGTTCCAGGTCTACCGTTACCCCAGCCTGGGTGGCCGCCAGCAATCCGAACTCTTTCATACGCAGTTGGATCTTCAGCACCTCTTCCAGGTCAAGCTGGAGCATCTTGCTTATCTCCGATTCATCCGACCGCTTGTCAAAGGCAGGAACATAACTGGTGAACGTCTTTGCACCTCCTGATACTTCTGCATAGCCATTGACATAATCCCAGCGAATAGCACCCGGGCCTGTAAATGTAGCATGCTGCGCCTGTAATGGCCATGTGACTGCCGTAATGATCATGACCATGCCTGCCGCCCGAAAGAGCATCTCATACTTCTTGCATCCGGTCACATAGCTGCACAGGCAATTCATCAACAATTTATTCATTGACCGATCCATCATTTTTCTGTTAGTAGTTCGGTAAGTTGCGCCACTTGCTCACGTAACATTTCCAGTTGCTTTTGCTGCTCGATGGTATGTAATACCAACTCTTCTACCTGCTTCAGTAATCGCTGGTCCATTTCAGGCAGTGACCACCCTTTTTCCCTGATCTCTGCCTGGGAGGGCATATCGGGCAGGTGACGGTTTTCCCGGACAAACGCTTCTGTTTCTGCCAGTGAAGGCAGGGCGTAATCATCGGCAAAGACATAATCCGGCTGAGTGCCGGCCCATTCATCGGAAGCGGCCAACGCAATATCATCCACCACGATCCCTTCTTTGACCCACACGGCAAAATCACTGTAATAGCTTTGGTCTATGGAAGCGTCCGTGATCTCCGAGCTGCCTGCCTGGCCACCAAAAACGATGGTACCATCAATACGGCTGTCTATGGTATGCGAAGTATTGTCTCCGGCCAGTGCAAGGCCACCGGCTTTTACCCTTCCATTTACCTCCAGCTTTTCCGAAGGGTTTGACACACCAATGCCAACATTTCCAGTGGAAACGTGGATGTTTCCTCCATGAGTTGTCCAGATGCTTGGAACATTGGTAAGCTGTGAACCATCACCAATGAACTGAGTAGCTTTTACATTGCCCACCACTTGTACTTTCTCTGTTGCCTCATGAAGACCCGATCCAAATAGTGTATTTCCATTCGCTGAAATTTTTACCACCGGAGTAGGTTCTGTGGC
Organism: Fulvivirga sp.; assembly: GCA_028280565.1. GTDB lineage: Bacteria > Bacteroidota > Bacteroidia > Cytophagales > Cyclobacteriaceae > Fulvivirga. Next base: position 20,561 of record JANQLQ010000048.1, on the reverse strand, counting down.
ATAAGCATGCAACACTGATAATTTCAACCCCATAAAAACACCCTCATCCGAGTTATATCTTTCCGGGGCCAGTTCCAGGAAGTTTCCCGTTCCTTGATCATTGACTTTCAAATTAAAATAATCAGCCTTCAATATGTCAGTATGGATATTTGTAAGCTGCGACCCATCTCCTATAAACTGTGCACCTGTTACATTACCCGTCACATCCAATCCATCTCCTATAAACTGTGCTCCCGTTATATTACCCGTCACATCCAATTCATCTCCAATAAAATTTGTGCCTTTAATATTCCCGATAACCTCCAGTTTTTCACCTGGTATTTCTGTTCCTATACCCACATTTTGATTTTCATGTTTTAGTGTCATCACCACATTCGAGTTATTGGTAAGAAATTTTATATCATCCCCGCCCTTTGTCTTTATGGACAGGTGATTATTGCCTTCTCTGCTGAAGAACAGTTCACCCCGTTCACGAGATCCTTCGGTAATATAAATGCGGTCTGCACTGAAATAATGTGTACTCCTGGAGTTACGAATGTTCAACTTACCTTCATTATCAACATGCATGAGCGTATCCCCACTGGCATCGATAACCTCTAACGCCTGGGTTCTTAGCGTACCGGCTACATCCAGTTTATTCCTGGGATTTACTATGCCAATACCTACATTACCATTTAGCTTCCAGGACATAAGCGGTTCGGTTTGGACAGAACCTTGCAACGTCATGTAGTTATTTCCACTATAAGGTTGAAAGCCGGATTCAAACCAAAAGGAGTTGAGACCTGTTTCTCCGAACCCCAGCATCTTCACCCCATTATTTTCACCCACGTTGCCGATGGCCAACAGGGCATCGGGGTTAGTAGTGCCCACCCCTACATTACCAGCGCCATTGACAATGAAACGTTCTCCGTCACGGCCTACTTGGAAAGATCCATCCGTACGCATGATCCCTGTATTATGATAGAAGTTTTTGTTTCCATAGGTCCTGATCCAGGAATTGTCTTGCATAAAAAAGCCGCCGCCGTAGTTTTGAAAGTACAGCCCCTTATCTCCTGATGCCCTGAACCAGCCGCCATCTGCAAATACATCACCTTTAGCATGTAATTTGTACGATGGATTCACAGTTCCAATACCTATGGAACCTGAACCTGGCAGGGTCAATTTGCCATTATTGATGATCTGGATATCATCGTAAAATAACGCCCTCCCATCCGGGTATAAGCCGAATATGTAATCTCCTATAGCGTTAAGGCTGGAAGAAGTGGTACGTGAAATTCTGAGCGCTTGTTCATCGTTTATGAAGTTGTAGGCATTACTCCCATTTTGAAGTCTTAAATACGATTTTGTATTCGTTCTGTCTCCATTAATGACCCACCTGTCGTAGAGGGTACCATCATCTCTCGTTCCGCTATTGGACCCTCGAAGGTCAGTTGCTCCATTGAGCTGAGCTAACAGCGTTGTGTTTCCTCCTATGAGGAGAAGCAGGGTTGCACACACACGAAGGCAGGAAGCGGGAAAGGATAGTGGCTTTTTCCCTGGTATTGCCCTGGTGGCTTTTCGTTTCAGACTGAGTGTTGCATTCATTTTAGTTCGTTTTAATAATGAGTAAAGTTTTTATTCATGTGGTTTGTAAAGTGATATTCATTACATGATAATCCTATGGTATCCATACCGTCTCCATCTGCTATTCCTGGAAGAACTTCCCAAGAATTATGGCTGTGCATCATTCGCTCTAGTTTTTAATTTTTTTCTTTTAATCGTGTAGTTGCCTCTTTCTCAGATAATCCAGTAATAAACCGGGTCTGTCAGTCAGGAAAATGTCTGCGCCTTTATCAATGAGCCAGCCATACGCCTGGTCAGGATCATCTGCAGCCAGGTCATCGCTATGCCCTCCGCACCGGTGGGGCTGGATGGTCTGTACCCAGATACGGGCCTCCTGTTGCAGCGGCGTCATGTATTCCAGATGACTTGCATCCTCCTGCTCAAACTTGAACACATAAGCTTGCGGATCTACCGGGGCAAATTCGTCCATCACGGCTTTTGGCTCCACCTTTCCATCGATGGCGGGTACGAACAGCGCCTGGTGAAAAAGATCTCCAAAGAAGTCCTTGGTCTCCCGGAGGGTTTTTTTTACTCCAAATACTACCTGGTCGTCAGTACCTGTTTCCTTCAGCAACCGGGCGATATCATCCAGGCAATTCGTGCATTTGTAATCCGGCTGGATCAAAATGTGGTCTTTGGCCGCCAGCAACGCTGCTTTTAGGGTGGGCACTTTATGTTGGGTAATAATGCCAGCTCCATTTCTCAGGAAAAGTGCACCTATGGAATCATAGTCAAGTTCATGGATATATCCCTGTCCGTTTGTAGTGCGATCTACGGTGGCATCGTGCATCAACACAAGTACACCGTCACGCGTTTTACGGATATCGATTTCTACGATATCTGCGCCCATGGCAATGACATTTCGTATGGCCCTGAGTGAATTCTCAGGTGCATGGCGCCAGTCACCACGGTGCGCATTCACCAGGATACGAGGGTCATTCGGATCGCAGAATACTTCTTTGATCTGTACCGCCCGGCCTGTTGCCTGTTCTTCATTTCCATGGTGCAGAAAACGCTGCCAGCAGAGCAAGCCAGCCAACAAAATGATCAGTATCTGTTTATATATGGTCGTCATATAAGCAGTTTGTACCGGGCACGTGCAACTGTCGACATGGCATGAAGCCAAGACAACATATGACATTTTCAGGTGATGGACCTCTCAGCGTTCCATTAGGAAACCCAGGTACGCTACGCCATGCCATCAGTCGTATCCTTCGTTTTGATACATCAGGCTTACATTATCCATCCGCTGAATCTCTGATAAAGGGATGGGATACAGCAGATCATTTTCATCAATATCATAAGTAAACCCATTAATGGTTTTACCATTTAAAGCCGAGAGGGCGGTTCCGGTACGCACCAGGTCAGGCCAGCGGTCCGCCTCCAGCGCCAGCTCCCACCTGCGTTCACGATAGATGGCCGCCCGAAAGCTATCCTGGTCCGGCAGATCCGCCGATGTCAGCAGACCCAGGTCGGAACGCTGCCTTATGGCGTTAAGTTGTTCGAAGGCCTCGCCATCGGCTTCATAGCCTAACTCATTCAACGCCTCCGCTCGCAGCAACAACACTTCTGCGTACCTTAGTACCGGAATATCGTTACCCGCTTCATTGGCGGACGATAATTCATCAAAATACTTGGCAATGATAAAATCGGTACCGGAAGGCACTAACTGCATCAAACTGCCTCTCGCATCTTGCGTGTCATAGCTTGCTACCAGGTCTTGCGTAACCGCGGTGGTACCATCCTCCAAGCCGGTGAATAGAAAACCATGGCCCTCTCCTACAATATTTTTGGAAAACTTGATGGCAAAGATCATTTCTTCATTATCCTTATTGCTGACATCAAATACGTCGGCCACATCACTCAGCAAGGAAAAGGTGCCTGGTGCAATGACCTGTTGTAATTGTGCGGCGGCTTCCGGCCATTTTTGCCGGTATACCAGCACCTTGGCCAGCAAGGTACGAGCGGCACCCGCCACTGCTCTTCCAGCGTCTGACCCACCATATTGAGCGGGCAGGCTTTCGGTGGCAAACACCAGGTCTTCCTCAATGGCATCATAGACTTCCTCTACCGAAGACCGTCCGACGTTCAGAGACTCTTGCGTGGAGACAGAACGCAGCACCAGGGGAACTTCGCCCCATATCCTCACTGCATTGAAATAAGACAATGCACGAATGAACCGTGCTTCCCCTTTATACTGTGCTTTTAGGTTTTCATCAAAGGTTATGTCATCCACATTGTCCAGTAGTTCATTACACCTGAAAATCGTATTGTAGATGCTACTCCAGGTGTTATCCACGATTTCATTGGCCGGACCTGCATCAAATTCGGAGATAGCGATCCTGGAGTTGGAAGTAGAGGTAGGCTGGAGATTATCAGACCGGTATTCAAAGAGCGTGTAAAAATTACTGCGATATTGATCTCCACTTTGCAAAGAGGCATAAGCTGCCAGTACGGCGCTGTTTGCATCTGACGCGGTTTTATAGAAGTTCTCTACATTGGCGTTCGATTCCGGTGCAAGGTCCAGGAAATCTTCCCCGCATCCCGAAACCAGCACGACCAGGGAGAAACATACGATAAGCTTTGTACTAAATGATTTCATTCGAAAGTGATGTTTATGCCTATGGAATAAGTTTTTGCAAGAGGGTAAGTACCGGAATCTTCGCCTGAGGCTAATGCGCTTCCCGGCCGGGTGTCCACTTCAGGATTATAGCCACGGTAATCCGTGAAGGTAAAGGGGTTCATAGCCGCGAAATAGAGACGTGCTTTGGAAAGGTGAAGGTCACGGATCAACGCCGATGGGAAGCTGTACCCCAGGGTAATATTACGTATTCTCAGGTAGGATGCATCTTCGATAAAATTGGTGTTCGTATCGATATTCTGTCCGGTAGCTCTTCGGTTGGGCCGGGGGGTTTGCCCGTCGCCAGGCTGTGACTCTGACACCCACCGATTGTCATACACCTCCTGCAGGTTGTTAAAGTTACCTTCCAAATTAGCCACATGTCTGCACAGCAAGCACATTATTTCACCTCCCTGTGATCCTTGTAAGCTTACACCCAGGTCTATGCCTTTGTATGCCAGGGAGGCTGTGGCACCGTAGGTATAGTCCGGAAAATAGTTAAAACCCGTGTTTGTGCGGTCACCGTCACGTGTTATGACCCCGTCACCATTCACATCCCGGTAAAGCCGGTCGCCAGGCTGGCTTCCCCTGCTGCCTTCTACAACAGGATTATTTTGTACAGCTTCTTCATTGGTATAGATACCGTCCTGGACCAGCGTAAAGTAGTTAGCAATGGGACCACCTACTTCCGTGATGAACTGCCCGGAACTATGGCCTCCGCTTACAATGATAGGCGTATCACCAGGGCCTAATTTGAGTACCTCGTTGCGATTAGCTGAAAAGTTTCCGGAAAGTGACACATGTAGCGCTCCAAACTTCCTGTTTGCCGAGAGTAAAAATTCCACTCCCCTATTCTCCACCTCTCCAAGGTTTTGTAAAGCTTGATCAAACCCGGACGTCCTGGGCACCGGCACCTGCAATAGCAGGTCTTGGGTAAGACTCCTGTAATAATCTATCTCTAAGGTGAGTGCCCCCTCAAAAAAGCTAGCATCCATTCCCAGGTCTACCGTAGTGGTTCTTTCCCAGCTTAATTCTTCATTGGCAGCCGTAATGGGGGTAAGGCCGGTAGCTTCTATCTCATCTCCCCCGTTTCCGGTCACATAGTTAGACTGCCCGACCAGGGCAATCGCCCCGTAATTGGGGATCTGGAAATTTCCTGAGCCTCCATAACTTCCCCTGAGTTTGAGACCTGTAAACCACCCTGTCTCCGGAAAAAAGGACTCCTCCGAGATCCACCATCCGGCTGATACTGACGGAAACACTCCCCACCGGTTGCCGGACCCAAACCGTGAGGAGCCATCCATTCGCACAGCGGCAGAGAGCAGGTATTTATCTTGGAAGGAGTATTGAACACGGCCTATGTAGGAAAGCAGTGACCATTCGCTTCGGTCTGATGAACCGTCAGTAACAATGCCCTGGTTTAAGGTGGTTACCAGGTCATTGGGAAAGTCAGTAGCGAAAACGGCCGTATTCCTGTTGATTTCCTTTTGAGCAGTATAGCCTACAAGTGCCGCGAGCCGGTGCTGGCCCAGGTTACGCGTATAATTCAGCGTATTTTCGACTAGCCAGTTGAGGTAGGTATTGGTTCTTGCCGCACCGTCAGGCACCGAAGGCCCAGGGATATTATAATCTTCCAACGTAGAAGGCCGGAAGTAGTTAAATTCAAAATTATTCACATCCACCCCCAAGGACACCCGGTAGCTCAACGCTGGAGTGATGGCATATTCCGCGAACAGGTTTCCCAGCACCCGGGTATGGTTCAGGTCGTTTTCCACCAGCTCTGCCAGCGCCACGGGATTCAGCATCCGGGTTTTATCGTTTCCCCGCCACTCCAGGCTGTTGGCACCGAAATTATAGGTGCCATCTTCCTCAAAAACCGGGAAAACAGGCGCATAAGACAGTGCTGTGGCTACGATACCGGTTTCCCCCGAGGTAGACCTTCCCTGGCCGAACACCCGGTTTTGGATGGAATAAGAAGGGTTAAAATTAACGCCAAATTTCAGCTTACCCATGTCAACGTCCAGGTTGAGCCGTGCACTGTAACGCTCAAAGCCAGAGTTAATGACCACCCCTTCCTGGTCAAAGTAGTTTAACGAGGCATAATACGACACCTTATCTTTCGTACCTGCCACCGCCAGGCTGTGGTTTTGCATAGGGGCTACCCGGAATACCTCGTCTTGCCAGTCCGTATCGGTAAGTCCCTCTTCGCCCTCTAGGTAGGGGATCAATACCTCCGGGGTCAACAGCCGTCCTCGCACCCGGATGCCTGCAGCCTCTAGTTTTTGTCTTCTTACCTCGTTGGAATCGTCCATACTGGCGTCCGTCACCCCTGCACGGCGAAGCTCATCCAGGTAGGCATTGCCATGCCCTTCGAAGGTGAACTGCGCATAATCATACGCATTTAAAACGTCCAGTTTTTTGGATACCTGCTGCCACCCCACGTACGAGTTATAGAACACTTTTGGTTTTCCTGAGCCTCTCTTGGTAGTTACCAGCACCACGCCATTTGCGCCCCTTGACCCATAAATTGCAGCTGAAGCGGCGTCTTTCAGCACTTCAATGGATTCAATGTCGTCCACGCTGATTGCACTGAGCGGGTTAAAAGGGACGTTTGTTTCCGTGGCGCCACCGTCCAGTACGGATGGGTTAGTTCGGTTACCCGGTACTAACGTATTCGGGGAAAGATTATCGCTCAAAGGGACGCCATCGACAACGATCAATGGATTGTTACCGGCGGTAATACTATTGGTGCCCCTAACCCGGATTGATACATTGTCTCCCGGGGCACCGGAGGTTTCCAGCACCTGGACACCTGCCATTTTTCCTATAATCCCCTGGTCCAGGCTGGTGACTGCCTGGCCACTGAGTGTTTCTGCCTTTACCTGCGCTATCGCACCGGTTACATCTCCTCTTTTTTGTGTTCCATAGCCAATTACCACCACTTCTTCTAATGATTTCAGATCAGGGGAAAGTGAAATCTCAAAACGGGTCTGCTCACCAATCATAACTTCCCTGGCAATAAAACCGATGTAAGAAACAATCAGCATTTCCGCCTCATCCGGTACCTCGAGCGTAAATCTGCCCTCACTATCGGTGATAGTGCCGACGGAAGTACCCTTTACCTGTACAGTAGCACCGGGCAGCGGTTCCCCGGCATCATCCTCTACCCGCCCGGTAAGCGTTCTCTCAAACGTCCGGGTGCGAAGGACCGTCTTGCCGTCAAGTTGCGGTCCTTTATTAAGGATAACCGAGATGTTATGGTTGATTTGCCGAAACCTGAGGTTCCATTGGTCTTCCATAAAACTTAGCACCTTTGCCAGCGACTTCTTTCTAAAATCCAGGTCAATACGGCGCTCAATGGCTGAAACGGAACGGTCATAGCCAAATTTAAATTTTGTAGTACGTTCCAGCGCTTCAAACACGCGCACGGGTGTTGCCTCCTCCAATTGGATCGTTACGCGTGTGTCCTCCAAATTCTGTCCGTTCAAATCACTGGCAAAGAGCAACTGCATGCTGATCAGCTGAATGATGAATACATAGCATGCCAGTTTTGATCCCATAATTAATAGGTTTAGTATTTTTGATTGCATATTTTTATCTAAGCGTTTGATGATTACAATTCCATTGTTTTACATTGATCGTTACAGCCTGTTGTACCGGCCAAAGTGTGGCAGGCTGTTGTTTTGTTTTTGTTGGTCAGTTTTTCTCCATAGGCACATCGTGATTTAATGCCGGCAACTACCGGTGATGAGTATTTTATCGTCTTGCATGAATTCGTAATCAATTCCTCCTTTAATGAATTTGATGCTTTCCAGTATGTTGACCAGGCTTTCATTTTCAAACGTGTTGCTGATATAGCAACCTGATGTCGCTTCCTCTTGCAGGGTGATCGATACGTCGAACCAGCGTTCCAGTATTTTGACTGCCTCTCCCAGGCGTATGTCATCAAACCGGATAACCCCTTCCCTCCAGCCCAAATGATCTTTAAGCGCTACGGTTTCCGATAGCAGATTACCCGTATTGCGTTGAAATGTAGCCTGTTGCGAGGGGGCAAGAAATACTTCTTCCTCGTTCGCCTGAGAGGTGACCGGATCTACTTTAGCCACTTTCACTTTGCCGGTGGCTACTGTCACCTTGATTTCATCTTGCCCCGGATAGGCATTGATATTAAAGGAAGTGCCGAGTACCGTTGTAGCCACCTTCCCGGTTTGAACCACAAAAGGTTTACCAGGGTTCTTTTGTACTTCAAAAAAGGCTTCTCCTACCAGCGAGACCTGGCGAATGGTACCTTCAAAATGCGCAGGATACTTGAGCTCACTTCCTGCATTCAGGTAAACCGTGGTGCCATCACTTAACGCTACGCTGGATCGCTGGCCAAAGGCCGTGGTTCGGGTCACCATATGGGACGTATTAGCGTTCAGCATATCCGAGGACCACCAGTACACTCCTAAGCCTAGTATAAAAATGATACTGACCGTCGCGGCAATACGCATCCACGGCTGGGTAATCCGTAAACGCCTGGCTTTTCCCTCACGAGCCTCTTCTCGAATGCCCTGCTTAATGTCTGCTAATAATGCCTTTCCAAAGTGATCGGGGTCACCGTTTTTCCATTCTGACTGTTGCGCTTTTTCCATATAAGCATCAAAAAAAGCATCAAGCTGTGCTTTTTCTTCTGCGGTCCCCAGGCCATTAAGGTATCTTTCAAGCCTGGTTTTCAGTAGTTCTTCATCCATAACACTAGCATTTACATACTAGAGTTGAATAACTCCTGTCAAACCCTTGCCATGAAGTGTAATTTTTTAGAAAAAAATGAGAAGTACTAACGCAAAGCAATCCACCATAGTCAGCTTTAAATGCTTTAGCGCATTCGTCATATGGTATTCTACTGTTTTGAGGGAGATATTGAGCTTTTTGGCAATCTCCTGGTTGGACAGATGGTCTATACGACTCAATTTGAAAACAAGCTGGCATTTTTCAGGCATACTTTGCAGGCTCTCTTCAAAACGGCGCTGGGCTTCCCTGAATCGTATTTCTTCCTCTAGGTTGTTCGTTACCAAGAAATGATCAAAGTGGCTCAGCACTTCTTTGGCAATCTTATCTCTTCTTAAATGTTCAAAACATTTCAGCTTAGTGGCCTGGTAAAGGTAATGAGAAGGTTGACTGACATTTAACGTTTTACGCTTTGCCCAGCACTGGGTGAATATTTCCTGTGTAATATCGCGCGCTTTTTCGTCATCCCTTAAGATCGCTGCGGCTGTCTTGAACAGCTTTTGCCAATAACGCCAGAATAGCTCGTCAAAGGCCAATTCATTATCATCTTTGATCAGGAAAAGCAGCCTTTCATCGGAAATGTTTTGAAACTCGACCCTGTGCATCTGGTAACAACGAATGATTAAGTTACGAGGGATTTAATCAAAAATGGAAAATAAAAAAGATAAATACCTAAACATCGGATTAAGGAATTTTTAAGTTACCAACTTCGCAGGGTCATCACTGCATAAAAAAAATAATCAATCCGCTTAAAACAGGATACAGTATATACGAATGTATTCAATTGATCTTTAGATTATTATAGTTAAGGTAAAAATTACATTAACATAACGCTAGGCGGACAGGTTTACCGTGCCTATATAGTATGCGTTTGTATCCGGTGTTTTTAACCTGGAGAGTAGCTTACCTTCTACAACACAGCAGATTCCGGCTCTCGCAATGAGCCCTCCCACAACCACCGGCACAGAATGACGGTCATGTTTTAAACGAGTCCAGGTTAAAAGCTAAGTGCGTTGACGATTGATTTATGCTACTGATTGTAAGCACGAAAACAACAAAAGCCATCCCTTTGCTTTAATGGGATGGCTTTTGCTCCTTAATCATTCTTAGCCTCTACTTTGTCATCTTAGACAATGAAGTCAAGTGCTTGAAATCAAAGATCTAATCATTTTCATATTCCTGATTTCATATTTTCCTGCCAGCACTGACGAACTTTATCTCCAGGCAAAAACTTGACAAAGCAGGGTTAGTTATTCCTTAATAAATCTTCCAAAGTATTCATTATTGCTTCTCACAAAATACATTCCTGAAGGTAAGGCACGTATATCCGCCTTGTCGCCGATGAAACGCATCACTTCAATGCCCCCCTGGTTAAAAAGCCTGACTTCAGCGTCTTTAGCAATTCCTCTTAGGATCAGCTCATCACTTCCGGGGTTAGGATACAGTACGGCTCTACCTGCAATTTCGGCTTCGTCCTCAACTCCCTGGATCTTTTCTCCATTTGTCCGACCACCGGCTACGCCACTCACATTCGTGAACGTCCACCTGGTATTGTCACCCGTCCAGGTGATGGGTCCAAGTGCAAAATCGGTGACGCCATCGGGTTTTACATGTAGCCATTCGGTAAATTGCCTGTTCTCCAGTCTAAACCAGCCTGCCCCGGCGTCTATCCATCTCCATTGTGCACTATTGGCTGTACTGGTCGCTGACACGGTATTGATCACATCGCCATTGGTAGTGGCGTTGAGTTTATTACCACTGCCTACATGTACGAGGTAGAAATATCCACCACCAGCATCTACTTGGTCCCATTGGACATTGGTGCCTGTTGAAGTTGCTGCTTTTGTACCTACGGCGCCTCCTGAACTATTGGCTTTTAAGCGCTGGCCACTGGAGTTGTGGTCGATGAATACCACACCGCCACCGGTCGAGCCACAAGGTGGTGTATCTACCTGGGGTTGATTAGAAGTGGCAACAGCCGTACCACTGACTACCGGTCTCACCTGGTAAATATACGAAGTGCTTTCCGCTACTGAATTATCCGTGTAGGTGGTTACATTAGCGCTCACATCCGCAAGTGTGGTAAAAGTGGCGGCAGAAGTGAGCCTTCTCCGTACACGATATGCCGTCTCACCGCTTACATCTGACCAAGTCAGTGTGACAGCATCACACGCAACACTGGAAGGGGCCAGGTCATTAATGTCCGAAGGTCCCCCGGAAGTACCACAGCCCGTTGGGATGGTTTCATTGGGCTGGTTGGAGACTTGGTTGCTGCAACTGTTCTGGGGCCTTACCTGGTACGTGTAGGTAACGCCTTCTTGCGCAGTATTGTCTACATAACTTGTCGTATTGGCAGCAAGATCTGTTAGGATGATGAAGCTGGTTGAGGCTGTCTTTCTTCTCACCCTGTAGGTAGTCTCGTTGCTTACGTCGCTCCAGGTAAGTTCAATGGCACAACCCGGGGTCACCGACGTACTCAAATCAGTGATATCCTGGGTCGCCTGGCAACCGCTGCCTGCAAATAATTGCTCCGTTTCGGTTGAACCACAAGTTTCACACCCGCTCTTTTGGGTCCTGGCCAGGTTAATACCCCCTGTTATCAAAAAGTACGTCATGCCGGCATCTGATACATCGTAGCCGTTTTTCTCATCATTCTCCCAAAGCCAACGATAGTCAGGGTTGCTGCTGTCCCGTAGCCAGGCCCATTTGTTATCGGGGGCATTAAAGTCATTGTCCCCGTTACTTTTGTTTTGGTTAGCCAGCTTATTGACATTATTGGGCCTGACGGTTCCTTCATCACCCTCGTTACCGATGAAGTGGACACCATCTCCATTGAATTCATTTTTCATTTCAGCCCAATCCGTATGATTGTTGCAGCGATCATAATTTTCGTTCCATTTTGAATGAGAGATCACAATCACATGCTGTCGCTTGCCTACCTGTGCTTTGCGAATGCCTTCTGCCACGGTGGTCATAGGGCCTGCAGCAATGATCCAGAGTGGGTCATTGGCAGAAGAAGCATTAATTTCGGCCGCCAAGTTATCGCTGGCAGCATTTCGCTCTCCACCCCGGACCTGGTACTCCTTTACATTTGGAAAAGGTCCGAAGCGTTGCAACGCTCCCTCACAGAGTTGGTTCATCCGGTTCGAACGATTTGCATTGTTTTCACAGATCGTATTACCATGTTCTATGTGAACCAGTTTGTCTGCCAACCCGGCTTTTGCTACCATAGCAATCGCCAGTGGCATGGCACCATAGTCGTCCAGGTCATTTTCGTTACCGTCATAGCTCATCGCTATCCTTCCCCCGGGGAAGTTCACTTGGGCAAGTACATGGGTACTCACCAAAAAGCAAAGCACCAACATACATGTCAATGCAATTCGAGCGTTGCTCTTGCCAATCCATAACTGTTTAGTTTCAATTGTTTTCATCGGTCTGAGTTTTGGTTCTTAAAAATTTAACAACGAGTTAAGCCAGCCTATAGAAAAGTCGATCAATTTCCGCTTTAGCGAGAGTTCAGATCTTTATGAAGCGAATGGTTTTTTCATTATCAATTTTTAGAAAGTATATACCTTGCTCAAAGGAGGATACGTCAATTTTATCCTTACCTACCCTATTCAAAAGTTCTGTTCCAGACGAGTTGTAGATCTTAATCCTGGAATAGGTGGTGATCCCGTCGATCTCAAGAATGTTTTGTACAGGATTAGGATAAATAATTACGTTGTCGAGCTCTATTGGCTCAACAGGTTTTTCTCCTTCCTTTGAGGCTAACCTTGCTGCTGGTGCAGACACATTAGCAAACTTCCACCTTGTATTATCACCGGTCCAACTCGTGGGCGCCAGGCGAAAATCTGTAGCATCCTGCCTGGCATGCAGCCAGGTACCGCTACCTTTATGCTCCAGCCTGTACCATTCCCCCCCGGCATCTACCCAGCTCCATTGCACATTGTTATCCGTAGCTGAAGGTGCAGTGGTGTTCACTGTCAACCCATCGCTGCTATGTAGCTTGTTGCCACTTCCCTGGTGCAGCAAATAGAAAAAGCCTCCGCCGGCATCCACCTGGTCCCACTGTACATTCGCTCCTGTTGAAGTGGCCGTCTTTACACCTACTGCTCCACCGGAAGCATTAGCTTTTAATCGCTGGGTGCTGGAGTTATGATCAATAAATACTACCCCGCCCCCGGAAGAACAGGCTGGCGTAGTCACACCGGGTTGATTGGAGGCCCCAGCCGCGCTACCGCCTACCAATGCTCTTACCTGGTAGGTGTAAGAGGTGCTCTCTGCTACGGTATTGTCAACATAGGAAATACTATTGGCGGCAATATCCGTTAACGTCGTAAAAGTACTTGCGCCGTCTAGTTTCCTCCTTACCCGGTAGCCCTCCTCTCCATTTACATCACTCCAGGTAAGTGTCACCGAATTACAGGCTGTGGCATTGACCGAAAGGTCATTAACATTAAGAGACGGCGGTGTAGCAGGTACATAATCCATCCAATTGATATTCCAGCCCCCTCCTGTGGCCCGGATGCGCAAGGTTTGCTGTCCTGCTGATAGGGTGATGGCCTGCGTGACGGTTTTCCACGTTTGCCAGCTTCCGGTCGTTGTGCTGTTGACACTGGTTAATACTGTACCGCCGCTCTCCAGGTCTAACCGGATGTTATTTGCGTTAGAGGCAACCCGGAAGGATACATTATAGTTTCCCGAAGAAGCTACCTCCACTCCATAGTCCATGAAGTCACCGGTATCAATAAACCCCACATGCTGGCCGCCACCCGTATCTGTAGTTGGCTGGGTTTGTACCCCGGACTGTGTCAAATAAGACTCAGCCTCTATTTTTCCAGGAATTAGCTGGCCTGTTTGCACCGGGCCACACTGCTCAAACGGTGTCTCATCGTGATTGAGCATAGCGTTCATGGCCGTGAGCATTTCCTGTTTTGCGACGGCATGAGCGCTATCCGTAGCCAGGTTATTCCATTCAAAAGGGTCTGTTTGATGATCATAAAGTTCTTCGTTACCATTGCCGAACCTGATGTAGCGATACCGGTCAGACCTCAAAGAATGATCATCAGTCCTATAAGAAGTTAGTGCTGCACCACACCAGTCAGCGCGCGGATTTTCTACCAGTGGGCTAAGGTCCCTGCCCCTGATGGTAAAAGAAGGGTCAGGCAGCCCTGCTAACCTGACCAACGTCGGATAGACATCCTGCAAGGACACGGCATTGAAGTTATTGCCACTACCCCCGGACGGATCGTAAATGATCAGCGGAGTGGTTACCGCTCTTTCCCAAAGTGCTGACTTTTTAAAATGTTCCTTTTCCCCCAGGTGCCAGCCGTGATCCCCATAAAGGACTACAATCGTATTGTTCGCATATTGACTGTTTTCCAGCGCTGTAAGCAAATGTCCTACGGCGGCATCTGCAAAAGACATACAGGCTAAATAGGCTTCAATTACATTTTTCCACTCCCCCACTCGCTGTACTTCGGCAAGAAAATTATTGGACCCGCCAAATGTATCATCAAGATCATTGGGCTGGTATCCTTGCGGAAGATTGAGGTTGTTAACGTCGTATAGGTCGTAAAAGGATTGGGGAGCATAAAACGGCAGGTGAGGCCTGAAAATACCGCACGCCAGAAAAAAAGGCTTATCATGGTTTTGCAGTAGATAATTAGCAGCATAATCAGCACTTTTCCAGTCACCCGTCTGTTCGATGTTTTGTTGTGACCACCCGTATTTCATACCGGTCGTTCCGACCGTTGTATTGGTACCCCCATTTGCTCCTTGCCCACCCGGCCCCAGGATATCCCAGGATTCCGGGTTGGAACGATGCGTGTGGAATATCTTTCCTTGGCCCACGCTTTCGTACCCATTGGCACTAAAATACTGGGGTAGGGTGACCAGGTCGCTTATCCACGCTTCGGGGCTATCCCTGAAGTTAAACCCATCTTGGTTGGTGGTAATGCCCGTTTCATGAGGTCGCCTTCCCGTAAGCAAGGCCGTTCTCGACGGGTTACATACGGGCGAAGCAGTGCTGGCGTTTTGAAAGGCCACTCCTTTGGCAGCCAGGGCATCTATGTTTGGCGTGATCGCCTGGTTATTCCCTCCAAACGCTCCGACCCAGTCGTTGAGGTCGTCTACTGCAATAAGGAGGACATTTTTTTGTTGGGCACTAAGCTGTATGGCAATTGACCAAGTAAATAGTAGGGTCAACAGTCTTATGCTCTTTTTCATGATTTAAGGTCTTTGGCTTGAAAAACGGTCATTGTTTTATGATCTTCCACGTGGTTTGACCGGTCTTTAAGAAATAAATGCCTGGTAAATATGTACTCATGTCCAAGGACTTTTGGCCCTTAACTTTTTTAAGGACAGTTCCATTCACGTTCACCAGGTACAGGTCACCGTCCACACCCAAACCCTGCAGGTGTAGTATCCCCTGCACTGGGTTTGGATAGAGAACCCGTGAAGCTTCCCCGGGAAGTAGGAGACTCCCTTTATCATTTGATGCTTTCCTGGCCCCCGTACCACACCCTGGCACCGCAGTTACAGGCTGATCGACAGAGGTTCCGCCAACGGAAATGATATAATTGGTTGTGCTTCCGAAAGCTATACCTATGTCCCGCACCCTGTAGTTGCCATTACCATCATCAACGATGGTTCCCTGGTTTACAGTCGGCGTGGTGTTACTGCCGCTTACTGAAAAGGAAATGATATTTCTCGCGTTTCCGCTACCATTACAGTTCGTTGTAACCCCAGTAATAGCGATAGTGATGGTAACACAGCCCGGCGTAGTCACCGGAGGTTGATTGGAAATGGCCACAGCTGTACCATTCACCACGGGGCGTACCTGGTAAATGTAAGTAGTACTGGCTGATACGGAATTATCCGTGTACGAGGTTGCATTAGCACCTATATCGGCCAGGTTGGTGAAGGCTGCATCAGGAGGAAGTTTTCTTCGCACCCGGTAAGCGGTTTCTCCATTAGTATCACTCCATGTGAGGCTTACTGCATCGCAAGAGGTAGCTGTAGCGGCTAAATCGCTAATATTAGAAGGTGTTGCCTGCTGACAACTGAAGTTTATATTCGTAGTATTAGTGATTTCGAAGTTTCCTACAGTGTTCTTAGTGTTGTCATCTATGCAAGTACCATTGATCGTAAGGTTATTGATCCTGATGTTATCCAATTTATTGGAGGCATTGAACCCTTTAATGCGATTGATAACATCGGGAGTAGTCTTTGCATGGATGTTATTGAACTCCATGTTGTTGACATTATGTGCTACCTGGGGCGCCAAATTGAACAACACCTTTACAGGGTTATCAATATAGATATCCTCAAATACCCAATCGGTTTGTTCTTGTAGCCCGTTATTGGCCGAACTCCCACGGATATTAAAGACTCCCTGGTTTCTTCCGTCCCCGGGCCACTGTCCACGAATGATATCCACATTTTTTACTCGAATATTTTTCGCCGAGACGGTATTCCAACACCATTGGAACACTCCCCCATTGGTGAGATGCCACGCGGTAATGTTTTCAATAGCCTGGTTGTCTCGGTACAATTTGATTCCATCGTCATTTGCCCAAACAAAGCAATTGGTAATAGTGGTATTTTGATATCCTACAAAGCCATCGTTATTAAATATCCAGCCCCCGATAGTTTTCACCCAATCTATGGTATTATTGGTTCCAAGAAGGCGCACAAAAAAGGCTCCTGCCTGGGAAACAGTAATTCCTTCTACAGTGGTACCGCTAACGTTGTTGAAAGACTCAATTCCATGCTTTTTGTTGTCCGGATCAGCGTCGTAGTACTTTCTACCGTCCAATATACCACGACCGTGAATGAGCGTATTGTCATTGCCCGTACCTGTATTTTTAAGGTGTAGTGCACCTTCTACTACTGCTCCACCCTCAATATATATTTCCTTGATAGCCGGGGGGATCTCCCAAATGCCAATATCGTGATGTGCGTCTTTGAAAAAAACAGCCGTTTTGCCGCTTAGATCGTTCAAGTCAGAGGCAGAGCAACCATTGCATATCTTCACGTCAGCACCGGACGGAGCCGCCCTGGTTTCCATAGGATCTGCGAAGACCATCAAACCATGCTCGTATGCTGTATCGGAGAACTCGACGGAAAACTGACCCGGGGAAGAGATCGTAAATTCCAGGGTGGTATTATTAATTTTCACAGGAGTAATGTTTCGTCTCGACGGAAAAATCTTGGCTGTACCATAAGAAACTTTGTTTTGCCCATCCAGCAATTTCACCTGCACCGTGACGGTCCCTGAAAAGGAAAAGTTAGTCCAGGAAATAGAGTTGTTATGAACCGCCGAATTGCGACCTCCATTCACACGACCATTGGACTGGCTTTTATACACCATTGCCGGGTAAGAAGTCCCAGCCTGCCTTACGGTCACTTCATAGATATCTGATTTCAAGATATTGGTATTGGAATAGTCACTGGGATACGTTTCCACTTGAGCGAATAGAAGATAGTTGGCAAAAACCAACATCGGGATGATGGTAATTTTTTTTGTCATAACCACTAGGTTCGGATACTCCTATTTTACTGTTTCACAAAACGAATGGGTTGGAAGCCTGGCGCTCTCAGTATAAAAACTCCCGGGTGTAACCTACTTACATCCAAACGGTCCTGTACTTCCTCTTTTAAGACGATTTTACCCGTTACGTCAATGACTTCAATCGACAGTGGCTGCTCTATGGCACCTTTGATGAAAATCAACTCATTTTTCACGGGGTTGGGATAAGTAACGAACGTAGTAAGCGCGGGTAAAGCTGTAGTAGTTTTGCTGGCCACCCGTGCTCCTGAACTGCAACTTGATACAGCGGTTACCGATTGGTTGACAGAGGTTCCTCCGGCAGAAATAGTGTAATTCGTAGTGCTTCCGAAAGTTATGCCTATATCTCGCACCCTGTAGTTCCCATTGCCATCATCCAGGATGGTGCCTTGATTTACGGTAGGCGTAGCGCTGCCGCCACTTACTGAAAAGGATATTATATTTCTCGCATTTCCACTGCTATTGCAGCCTGGCGTAACCCCGGTAACAGTGATGGTAGTGGCGGTAGCACAGCCTGGCGTAGTGATCGAAAGCTGATTAGAGTTGGCTATGGCAGTGCCATTCACTACAGGCCGTACCTGGTAGATGTATGACGTATTTTCAGCCACGGTATTATCCGTATAGGTAGTGGCGTTGGACGACACATCGGTAAGGTTAGTAAAAGTGCTTTCCCCGGGTAACTTTCTCCTCACCCGGTAAGCGGTCTCACCACTTACATCCGACCAGGCAAGTGTCACACTGCTGCAAGTAAGGGCAGAGGCGGAAAGGTCAGTAATGTCCGGGACATTGCCCCCACCCGCCTCCTGGCTAAAAGAAAGGGGCCCGGTTTTTCCTGTAAACCACCAGTTGCCATTATTGGGCTGGTCACTCACGCTGTTGGTTCCATTGATATCCTGCCCGTCGATCTTTAAATTGATTACATCAAAATTGGAAAAGCTGGCGTTCCCACTTAGGTAACTATTCGCCTGCTGAGGTTTTGATTTGTTCCCCGTATTGAGCTCTACATTTTTGATCGTGAAGTTTTGGTAGGACCCGGAACTGGCATCCATGCCCAACAGCCTGTGACATCCATTGTCTATGTAGATGCCGTCAAATGTATTGTCACGGGTAGTTTGGCCGAGGGTATGGCTCACCACACTGATCACAGCAGTATTACTCGCAGCGCCTACGCCTTTATAAATGCTATTAATGATATACAAATTGGTCACCGTATTATTGTCACCATGCTGGCCACGCCAGGAAAATTGTACAGGCGCACCGTTTACCTGGTGATACATGGTATTATTATCGTGGGTGCAATTGTTTCCATAAGCCTTGATACCATCATCCATGACCTTGAAAAAGCAATTGTTGACCGTAGAATTGTCTCCAGTGATGGTCCCGTCCGTAGACTGCCACCAGCTCATCATTTTCACATTGTCAATGTCTACGGTACCACGAACCGTCAAAGCGAAATGCGGAGGACACATGGACACGATGCCCTCAATGGTCATCCCGGTTCTACCGCCCGTATGATGTACTGCTGACCATGGGATAAACGCTGCCGTAGGCAGGATGTCCAAGCCAGCCCCGGAAATTACCCCTCTTCCGTACACTTTCCATCCACCGGTATCTTCGGAACTGAAAGAACCAATGACATAAGCTCCCCCTGGAATGTATATCCTTTTATTGGCTTTAATGGGTAGCATATACCCGTCGTAATCACTGCCTGTTCCACCTCCCCATTGGTGTATCCCAGGGGCGAAATAAGCGTAGGTATCGTTGTTATTCAGTTTAGTAATTACGGTATTGATCCCGTCACTTGGATTAATGACGGTAACATCACTCGAATTGGGATCAGGCACATCCGTTTCCGGTGGATCCACGAAGATAAACAGGGGCTGGTCACTCAATCCATTGATGTCAACCCACAACTGGAGTTTATTGGTTCCGGCAGGAATATTAATGGTAGCTGTATTGTTATTGATGGATGCCGTAAATCCTTTTTTCAATGGATAAACAGTAGCTGAATTAATATTGCCTCCATCCAGTCGCTGTATTTCGATGGTAGCAGATCCTTGCAGGGAAAAGTTGGTCCAGTGATTATCCGGGTTTCTTTTCACATTGTTGTTTCCTGTAACGGACTGCTGGTTCAGATCATACATCACATAGCAGGCCTGTGTTGTAGCTCCCTGCGTAACTTTAACATCGTAGATCGTAGATTTCCTGACCAATGAGCTATTGCTGTTTACGATGGTGTTTGGATAACTGTAGGTCCACACCTGGGCCTTAACCGGGCTCACCGGGGATAGCACCGTTAAGTAGAACAGTATGCAAAGCGGCAGGTATTTAGAAGGTGTATTAAGTATATTTATTTTCATATTTAGGTGTTTTTACTGGCTAAATAGCTGATTATGAGAATATTAATTAAGCAACAAACTTTCTTCTAATATCCATATCGGAAGTTAACCACTATCCCTAACCACACCATCATCTCTCATCAAGGAATGAACAATAAAGCAGCTATAAAATACGATAAAGACATTTACAGCTTCGAAGCATTTACAGGTAGCTCTATTGTACATTTCATATATGATCACAGTGTTATGAAAAAAGCTATAATTTAAATCGACGCTGTAGAAACTCACATGGCCCTGATCTTTACGGGCCTTTGTAGATCAGACCCGTATAGTAGTCCCGGTAATACAGTAACCAGCGGCCGTTGCAAATCAAATAAAGGCTCAATTGAAACCGTTGTTAAAATCTCAAAAGCGATCAAAATGAGTACAGGGAATGTGATTAATGAAATACCCCAAATATGCCTAGTTTTACTTTGTCACATTCAATTATGTGATAGATAGTGATTTAGCGAAAGATGAGCCCGTTGGGTATCCTCATCAAAAACGAAAAAAAACTTCTCTATCGTCATTCCTTGCCGCCTGTGTGTTGGGCTAGGCGTGACAAGGAATCTGTGAAGTCGTGAAACGAAAACCCAGTACACCCAAAAAAAGGTTCACG
>JANQLQ010000021.1 GCA_028280565.1 Fulvivirga sp. | reverse complement strand
GGGATTTTGAGGTTCTAAGTCCAGTTTTCATTTTCTTTTGCACGCCCAAAAGAAAACGAAACAAAAGAAAAGGGCGCCAGCAACAAAGCCCATTTTCCCCGCTAAACGCGCTATCCCGCCCTTATAGGCCGCTTACGCACAGGCCTCAAATGTGCCGCGCTGTTCCTGGATGTCTCCCCTCCATACGCCACTTGAATTTTCAATGATGCCCTTGTGGTAAGTTAAACCTCGAATGACGTACCGGGCACAAGGTGGGCTATGCTTGAGGTATTGATCAGCGGACAATAGGCAAAAGGCAAAAAAAGAGGGGGTTGCCGATTGCCAAACACAAGTAATACCACTTGATCCTCTTGGCCAGTTCATTTTTTCATTAATCACTTGCGCAGTTAAATAACTGCATTTATATTGCAGTCAAATGACTGCATAATGAAATCGAGAAGAGATGTATTCCAAGCGATCGCCGACCCCACGAGGCGGGCGATACTTACCTTGGTGGCTGCTAATGCGATGACCCCTGGTGCCATTGCCGCCAATTTTGACTCGGCCCGGCAAACGATCTCAAAACATATTCAAATTCTTACCGAGTGCGAATTACTCCAGCAAGAGCAAACGGGCAGGGAAATACATTATCACTTGAACCCACGGAAGATGATGGAACTTGCAGAGTTCATTGAACCGTTTCGCAAATTATGGGACGACAGGTTCAATAAACTGGAAGCGGTGATGAAAAACTACACCTCGAAAAAATAGCATCTATGGAACTTAAAACGAAAATTCTAGCCGAAGATGGTAAACAAGAAATATTCATCACCCGGGAATTCGATCTGCCGGTAGAACTTCTCTTCAAAGCCTATGTAGAACCTGCCATTGTTGAACAATGGATGGGCACGAAAGTATTGAAATTGGAAAGTAAAGAACATGGCGGCTACCAATTTGAAACCCGTGACCCCCAGGGTAATGTAGTGTTTCGAGCCAACGGAACCATCCATGAATTTGACTGGGACAAGAAGATCACCCGCACGTTTGAAATGGAGAATACACCTTTTGCCGTACAACTTGAATTCTTAGAATTTGAAAAACTCACGGATAATACCAGCAAGCTTTTTATGCATATCGTATTTAAGTCGGTATCATTCCGGGATCAATTGCTGCAAATGCCCTTTACGGAGGGCTTGAATATGGCGCATAATAAACTGGAAGAAATACTCTCCAGCCCAAATAACGGATCATGAAAAGGAGAAGCAAGACCATTTATTGGGTGGCCACCGGCTGGCTTTCATTAGGTATGATATCGACAGGAATGGTACAATTACTTAGAGTGGATGAAGAGGTGCAAAAAATGACGCAACTCGGCTATCCTGTTTACTTGCTTACTCTACTGGGGGTTTGGAAAATGTTAGGAGTAGCGGCTGTACTTGTCCCTAAATTCCCGTTAATTAAAGAATGGGCTTATGCAGGTTTTTTCTTTGCTATGTCCGGCGCTGTATTTTCTCACCTGTCCGTAGGTGATAAGGCGGTCACTTTGTTTGGCCCAACGTTATTGATCATACTCACTATAGTATCATGGTATTTTAGCCCAGGGCACAGGAAACTTACACCCATGAATAACCAAAGAAAGAAATGAATCCTAAAGTAGATCAATATCTTATCGATGGATGTATGCGTTGCCCGCTGGGAGGAACCTCTGGGTGTAAGGTTAATGATTGGCAGGAAGAGCTAAAAGCGCTGAGAAGGATCGTACGGGCTTGCGGGCTGGTGGAAGAATTGAAATGGGGTGCCCCATGTTATACATTTCAGCAAAAAAACGTGGTGATGGTGAGCGCGTTGAAAGAAGGTGCGGTGCTGAGTTTTTTTAAAGGGTCTTTGTTAAATGATACTCATAAACTTCTTGACCGGCCGGGGGAGCATTCGCAGGCAGCCCGTTTGATCCGGTTCACCAATGTACAGGAAATAGTGGAGAAAGAGTCGATGCTTAAAGCGTACCTTTTTGAAGCTATGGAGGTAGAAAAAGCGGGCTTAAAGGTCGATTTTAAACGGAACCCAGAACCTATTCCTGTAGAACTCCAACAGGTGATGGACGAAAATCCTCCACTGAAAGCCGCTTTCGAAGCTCTGACGCCCGGGAGGCAAAGGGGGTATATCTTACATTTTTCTCAACCCAAACAATCCAAAACCAGGTATGCAAGAATTGACAAATGTATACCGCAAATTCTGGCCGGTGAGGGGCTGCATGATTACATGAAAAAACGAAAGTAAGGAGACCTCACGGTCTCAATTCTTACTATGAAAACATGGTTCTGGGTTAAAAACCTTAATTGTTATTGTGAGTAGAACATTTTAAAAAAATACTTGGAGCCAGCATGGCCAGTGCAGCCGCCGGTGTATTCAGGAATTCAACTTTTGCATCTTAGCATTGAACTTAGCCACGGCCAGGTCAAAGCTGTCCTCGATCATGGTTTTGACCACTCGTTGATGAAGAGGCCCGGGGTTGAGAATACATACCCAGCCCATCCAGGCATATACGGGATGGGGAGTCAGTAGATCTAGCTGGTGGAAATCCCAAAGCCCTGCTACGGGACTTTCCCCTTTTGCCGCCCTTTTGGGAACTCCTCCAAAAATCTGCTGGTATTTCTTTTTTCCTAACCCGATGCTGATCCTGAATACATCTTCTCTATCCAAATTGGAGAAAGCATCATTGGGCCCATCAGATTCTTTGATGGTAGAGAAATAGACCCCGTGAGGTAGCACCTTGCCGGGATTGTAGAAAAAACTACGCTCCCGGTAAGCATTTTTAAGGACCACCCCTTCGTACTTACTCACAATGTAATCTTCCCAATCTTGTGCCTCCATTAGTAGTGTGCCTTGATTTCCACGGCTTTCATGACCACCGAATCAAAGTCGATACACCTCATAAAAGGTACAGCAGCTCCTGGTTCCATGGCTCGCTGGGCAGCCTCTTCCATGCTTCGTTTGTCTTTCCAGGCGATGATATCTCGCCAGGTGCCGTTTTCTTCTACAGTAATAGATCTGCTGATAAATCCATCTGCTTTAGCCAAGAACTCCTTTTGCATTTTGTCCGCTGCTTGTAACAATAACTCGGCAAGTACACCTTCATTAAGTTGGAATGTAGTGATTTCAATTACAGTGGCATCTTTCATGTTTTTAGAATTTTAGCACTATGGATCTTGCCCAGTGCAGATCAAAAATATACTTTATTGGAATTTAGCTTAGGACTATTTTTACGGGATTAAGTCATTGATGATTAAGGCTTTATTTTTGAACCTGGTATCAACTAGCGACAAAGGAGGGTGATCAACCTCCTGTTCTAAATCCATCCAAAACCATACCTAAGAACGTTATCCCTTACTTTCTAACCTCGTCATTCCCTTGCAGCTTGTGCGTTGGGCTGAGCGTGACAAGGAATCTACGAAGTCGTGAAACGAAAACCCTGTACAGTCAAAAAAAGGGTTCACGTCCAACGACACAGCAGATTCCTGCTCTCGCGCATCGCTCACCCGGCAAGGCCGGCAGGAATGACGATAAAGAAGG
>JANQLQ010000019.1 GCA_028280565.1 Fulvivirga sp. | reverse complement strand
ACGTTCAACGATACAGCAGATTCCTGCTCTCGCGCATCGCTCACCCGGCAAGGCCGGCAGGAATGACGATAAAGAAGGTCTTTTTCGTTTTTGATGAGGATATCCTATGGGCTCCTTTATCGTTAAATCCCCGCCTATCAAATAATTGAATTTAACAAAGTAGAGCTAGTATTAAGTTAAGGGTAATTGGACGATTTGCTATTTTTTCCGATCCCGTTCTTAAAGTCGGCAGTTGGCAATGAGCAATCGGCAACCCCTATTTTTTTGCCCACTGCCTTTTGCCTATTGCCCACTGATCAATACCTCGAACATACTCACCCTCTACCCGGCACATCATTTGGGGCTTAACTTAACACTGGGAGTTAATTTCCTTGATTTCCTCTTATTACCAAAAAGGGTAATGCTTGATAACAAGGTAATTTGTAAATCATATTTTGGCAGTTGTTTGAATTCTTCGGTCAGACCTTTATCTTAACCCTAAAATGTTTTTAAATGATCTCATTTTGTAAAATAAACATAGTATCACTTGCCCTTGGGTTATTCTTGTTTTCGCCCAATGTTTTCGGTCAACGCGTTTACCAGGTACCTCAATTTGCCAAAGATTGGGAAAAACCTGGTTTACACCCTGATCGTATTGTCATTAATTTCTCGGAAGACCCCTCTTCGGCGGTGAATGTGACCTGGCGAACGAGTAAGGATGTACAGGAAGGGTATGCCGAGATTGCTGTAGCTACGCCAGCGCCTAAGTTTTGGAGAAATGCCACCACTAAAAAGGCGAAGACCACGGTCATGGATGCTGCTGGTATAATGGACGCGCAGGTTATATCCCATTACCATACGGTCCGGTTTGACAGTCTTATGCCCGATACACTCTATGCCTATCGTGTCGGTGATGGTGAGATATGGAGTGAATGGATACAATTCCGTACGGCGGCCAAAGAGTCCAAACCCTTCTCATTCCTATATGTGGGTGATGCACAAAATTACATCCTTGAGCTATGGTCACGCTTAATCCGCGAGGGATACCGAAAAGCGCCCAACGCCAGTTTTATCATTCATGCCGGTGACCTGGTAAGCGAGGCACACCATGAAAGACAATGGCATGAATGGTTTACTGCCGGCGGCTGGATACATCGCATGCTTCCGTCTATAGCTACGCCTGGCAACCATGAATATAGGGCGCTGAACGAGGAAGAAAAACATCTTCGTAAACTTTCAGTGCAATGGAAACCCCAGTTTGAATTTCCTTTGAACGGTCCGGCGGGAATGGAGGAGCTGGAAGAAACGGTTTACTATATCGATTACCAAGGGACCCGGATCATTTCGCTGAATAGCAATCGCTTTCAAGAGGAGCAGGTAGCATGGTTAGAAAATGTTTTAGCCAATAATCCGAATAAATGGACCGTGGTCACTTATCATCATCCCATGTATTCGGCTTCTGACGGAAGAGATAACGAAGAGCTAAGAGGTTTATGGAAGCCTGTATTCGACAAATACAAGGTTGACCTGGCCCTGCAAGGGCACGATCATAGCTATGCCCGCGGTAGAGTAGAGCCGAGCGAAAATGTACTAAGCGGGGTAAACACACGAGATCGTACCGGCACGGTATATGTCGTCTCTGTAAGTGGGGGCAAAATGTATAAGCTGCGGCCCGGCGCATGGGAGGGCTGGGAAGCGGAAAGAGACCGGGCAGCCGAAAACACCCAGTTGTTCCAAGTGATCCATGTTAACGGCGATACCTTAGCTTATCAAGCTTACACAGCTACAGGAGAACTTTACGATGCTTTCGAGATCGTCAAAGCTGGTGATGGACAACCTAATGTATTTATTGAAAAAAAGCACCAGGCCATTCCCAAAAGACGGCATGATAATACTATTTCTTACCAAGATCCTTTGCCCGATGACATCAAGAGTAATTTGGAACAAAAGTACCCGGGGTATGAATTTAACCGGACCAGCTACATAGTCAATGATGATTTTAAAGGGTACAGGGTACAACTTGAAAAAGGCCCGGTCGAAGTCAATTTAAAAATTGATGTGTCGGGGAAGATCTTGGAAGAAGTAATTGAGAAAGAATAGTGTTAAGTTAAGTGTAGTTGGACGGTTAGCTATTTTTTCTAACATCGTCATTCCTTGCAGCCTGTGCGTTGGGCCAGGCGTGACAAGGAATCTACGAAGTCGTGAAACGAAAACCCAGTACAGTCAAAAAAAGGGTTCACGTCCAACGACACAGCAGATTCCTGCTCTCGCGCATCGCTCACCCGGCAAGGCCGGCAGGAATGACGATAAAGAAGG
>JANQLQ010000014.1 GCA_028280565.1 Fulvivirga sp. | reverse complement strand
CTTTTACCGTTACGGTGGTGAATGTATCCCAGCTTCCCGTATTGGAAATGTCGGTAATGGTCGTTAGTTCTGCTCCCTCTAAACTGACCCGCAGGTCCCCAATAGCCCCTGGTGCACCCGAGGAATAGCTCAACTGGATATCATAGGTACCCGTAGCTACATCGGCCAAGGTATATTCTGCCCACTCTCCTTCCCGTGAATAACCGATCGAATAGCCGTTGCTGGCTCCTGGTTTGGCTACAATATCGATGTTATCTCCCGGGCGGAAGGAAGGGTCGCCCTCCCGGCGGTCATCGTCATTGTAGGCGATGCCCTGGCCTCCTTTGTCGTAATGCTCGCATTCGATCGTGCCGGGGATCGTATGCGTGGCATACGCTTCCTGGACACTCTTTTTATAAGTGGCGCTTACCGTTATGGCTTGTGCTGGCATCACTAGGGTGGTCGTGGCGCTATCGGCATTTGAAAGGTATTGTACATCCCCGGTCCAGCGGTCAAAGGATTCGCCCGGGGTGGCCGGATCGGCTGTGATGGTAACTTCGGTGCCTGCTTCATAGCTTCCATCACCGCTGCCCCTGTTGACCGTCAGCATATAAGTATTGCCAGGATCGGGAGCCTCACCATCGAAAATGCCGTGGTCTACTTTGCCTTTGCGGAACAACGCCAACATTTGATTTTTCCTGATATCATTAAAAGGTTGGATCAAAACATTGGAATTGGCCTTTTGGGTAACAATGGCCAGTTCGACGTCGTCATAACTCCCTTCTAATGCGATCATCGCAGGACCGTTGGCCCGATGTGTCACCAAACTGGCTACGGTAATGTTTTTACTGTTTGATATTTGGATCATGTGTCCTTCATCCGGTTCTGCTTTCATTCCTAACAGCCGGACATTACTGGCATTTCTTATTTCACAGAAAGGGTTTTGCGGTTTGAATCGTTGATTCCCTCCACGCTCCAGGTTCAAGCCGTAAAAGGTAATCGGGTTGGTTGTCCTATCTATATACACTTTCCTATGCGCTGCACTTTCGGGCCGGCTCGCGCTTTTCGAGATGTTGCGGTGATCTGTTATGGAATAGAATTTTCCCCCGGCCTGCCCAGAAAATTCCCAGGCCCGTGCATTTTTTTCCCTATTCTCGTGTCCCTGGAAATTCCTGACATTGAGTATAAATCCAGAACTGATTTGCCATTTCACTCCACCCTGGTATATCCTGTCGCTGGTATATAAAAACAAGTCTTGAAGCGCGGCGTACCCCTGGGTGTTTTGTGTTTCTATTACAAATTTGTAGCTGCCAGCGGAATAGGTAGGACGAAGTTTGGTCTGCTTACCGGGATCCCCGATCAATACCTTCCCGTTTTCCAGGTAGATCGTGTTGTCGACATCATACAACCCGGCAGGGATATAAATAATTTTGGCCTGGGGATCATCAATGGCATTTTGGATTTTTTGACGGGTTCCTGCTCCTGGATATTTTAAGGCATTTACTGCCCTAGGGTGATTGAAGGCATAGATCTCGCCCGGTAAGTGTTTGGTCATAATATTGTTTGGCACCGAAACAGCGCTGGTAAACTCCTTAACTTCATGATCTATTTTTTTATCACCATCAATGTAGTTATAGGTTTCTCTCCCGTTGGTTGGCGATTGTGCTATAGCGTAGGTTTTAACATGGGTCCAGCCGTCGGTATTTGCGACAAAGTTTTTCTTGGTGCTGGACACGATCGTGTTCGTTCCTCTCACATAAACATTCCGCAGTACGACTAAACGTCCATTGGCATTGATGGCCGCCCTGTTACTATTCGTAATGTTCAATTTGGCATCTTGCAGATAGAGGTGGCTCGCTTCGTAGTTATAATTACTTCGGCATCGTACGGCTGTTCCTGCACCGGAGTAATCCAACCCTACAATGGTGGTTCCACGCACAGATTCGACCCAGATCGCCGCTTCTGACTGGCCCCGGAGTCTAATCCCGGTCAAAACCTCTCCTCCCCCGGCCCTATTGAGTACCAGCCCGTATCTTCCTCCTTCTACTTCTATGTTTACGTTGGCCTGGTTGGCAGCCGGTGTGCCGTGAAAACCGGCGGTAAAATTCTTACCAAACACCTTAATATTAAATAAATGGCTATCCTGGGCTGAGGCCCATTTTATCGCCACGGCCCCGGGATTGTTCCCAAGGTCAAAATTTACGTTGGAGATCACCGACCAATAGTTCCATACCGCACCTCTTTCCGACCTTTCATTCCTTAATTCAAAAATACCCGTTGCGTTCGTTGGACCGGGGTTCCCTCCAAATGTAACATCCCTTAGTTTGATCACCGGCCGGTCATAGGCATCCCCATGGATATGCGGACTGTTGTCATCGTTCCTTCCCCCGCTGCTGCATCTGACCTCGATCCTTTGGTCCACCAGGTAAGTACCCGGTGGAATGTACAGGGTTTTTTGGTGAGTACGGCACCAATCGATCGCATCCCTAAGCTTTCTAGTGACCACGGTGGCTCCCGTGTTATCTACATTGCCCCATTGTCCTCCCCGAAAATTTACCATCCCGGTTTCCCTGAAGGGCACTTGTGCATTGACCGATGGGATTAAGATCCCAAGGCATAAAAGTAATACTATCCAACTCCCGTGTCTTGTTGCATGTTTACAATTTACCTGGCGTATACGTGAACGTTTTTTCATTGCTTTCATTGTTAGTGTTGGGTTAAATGTAGGGTTCATGTACTCATAGGCTCAATAGAGGTTATGCTCTACTATCGGTAATTGACGGGTAGGGTACATGACGAATAACATTTGTAGTGTTAGGAAGCTTTTGATCAGTTGGCGGTAGGCAAAGGGCTGTAGGCAAATTATGGGATTGCCCATTGTTTACTATCGACTGCCGACTTTAAGCAAGGGAGATTAAGGTGAGCCCAATGTATCCTAAGATACATCGAGTTTTATACCTCTTAGGCTCATCCATTTATAATTTTTCAATAGGCAATCTAATAAATACTGATCCATGTAATTTCATGGCACTTAATGAGCAGCATTGCAATTTGCAACTTGCTAATAATCAGCCTTAATGGGTACGCGTTGCAAACACGTACCAGTTTTAAGGGGTGCGTTTGCGCTCAACTTTTGAATTACTAATCTAGACGAGTATCAATGTTTTCCTGCGAAAGATCTTCCAGGGATTATGCCTAGTGCTATATATAAGTTTTGATAAACAATCCTTCGTCCTGTCTTACAAAGGAAAAGTTTGCCGTCTTGATTATAGTGGGCCTTAGGTACCCGCATTACAAATGCTCGCGTCTGTGCCTTAGGGTGCTCAATGGGTACGGGTTGCAAACACGTACCAGTTTTAAGGGGTGCGTTTGCGCTCAACTTTTGAATTACTGGTCTAGACG
This sequence comes from Fulvivirga sp., assembly GCA_028280565.1. Taxonomy (GTDB): domain Bacteria; phylum Bacteroidota; class Bacteroidia; order Cytophagales; family Cyclobacteriaceae; genus Fulvivirga. The sequence continues at coordinate 14,084 of JANQLQ010000014.1, read as the reverse complement.
AGTATCAATGTTCTCCCGCGAAAGATCTTCCAGGGATTATGCCTAGTGCTATATATAAGTTTTGATAAACAATCCTTCGTCCTGTTTTACAGAGGAGAAGTTTGCCGTCTTGATCATAGTGGGCGTTAGGTACTCGCATTACAAATGCTCGCGTCAGTGCCTTAGGGTGCTCAATGGGTACGGGTTGCAAACACGTACCAGTTTTAAGAGTGCGTTTGCGCTAAACTTTTGAATTACTGGTCTAGACGAGTATCTTCAGCACTGAGGCTTTCTACAGGACTCTCCATGTTAGCCGCTGACATAGGAGATACTTCTACGTCACAAACTTCCGTATGAAGAGCCTCACCAGCATAGGTTTCATTTTCAATGGTCTCAAAAGATGAGGTGACAAAAACCAAAAGAACCAATACAGACAAAATCAAATTAATTTTTCTCATAATCATAAAACATTATAGTTAACAATAATTATTAGATCAAATTAGAAAATAATTCAAGCCATGTATATGGTTTGCAAGGAAATCTAAGCTCTTCGAAGGTGGGTTTAAAAGTTTAATTCCTAGGAATAAAAAGTGCTTTCTATGGTCAAAAATCGCCTTTAATAGCCTGTTTACCGGTGGTTGCGCTTGGTTTAATTATGTTAAGTAGGGACGTGCCGGGCTATTATTTAACTAAAAAAATGGGAGTAAACCGCCAAGGATCGGGGAGATCGTCTCTACCCCGTTCCCTCAACGGCTAGGATCTGACTTTCAATACTTTCAGCGAAACGAATGATTTTAGGGATTTCTTCCTCTATCCACCAAAAATCACCTGCCTCAAATTTATCGTCACTGTATCCAGAGCTTTTTGGTGTATACTTTATCTCCTCTGCTCAAACGCATAACGTAGAGGCCCGGGAATAAAAAACCGAGCTCTACCGCCGCCTCACCGGTTCTTCCTTCCTCTGCATACACTAATGCGTGAAACTGGTTAAAAATATGAAGGTCAAAACTTTTAAACGGTTGATTTATATAAACTATGGATCCTTTACTTAATAATACGGGATTTGGGTATACCTGAATGTTATCATCAATAGTAGCATCTCCTGTAGCAACGGCTACATTTTGTACTTCTTTCATATTAAATCTTTCCCAAATCCCTATGCGGGTACGGTTACAGGTCATAGGGCGGCCGCCATCTTCTGAAGAAACGTATTTGCCGTTATTGCCTTTAAGCGCTATTTGTCCTCCGCCTAATTCCACAAGGGTAAATTCTTCCCAAACGCCGATCCGTGTTCGATTGCAGTTCATAGGGCGGCCGCCATTTTCTGAAGAAACATATTTGCCGTTATTGCCTTTAAAAGCTACGCGTCCATTACCCAAATCTACAAGTGTGAATCTTTCCAAAGAACCTACCTGGGTGCGATTGCACATCATAGGGCTATTGCCGTTTTCTGAAGAAACGAACTTGCCGTTACTACCTCTTAACGTCACCATACCTGTACCCGGGGTGGAAGTAGGATCTTGCCATTTGGAATTCAAATCTGACCCTGTTTTGTTTTTCCAACCCTTGAGATCGGAATATGTCCTTTGGACTCCGCCATAGATATTAGGACTCGTTTCAAAAACATTTTTTCTATCGGGGTTATAAAAGGTGTTATTACTACCGGTGTATTCTTCTTTTACCCATCGTTGAAATTCTTCATTACTTCCATAATGTCTTCTGAATAACAAAGCATTGCCTTTGGCGGTCATGGTACAGTTCTTAACCGTAATATTCTCTACCCAGGCAATGGGGACGGTATTGGTCCAAACCCCTGTTCGATTATAATCGCCGGCGGTACATGCCCACCCATGCTGCGCGGTGCAGGTAGCAGGGTTGGTCCTGTCACGGACATAGATGCTAATGGCTGTAGTGCTGTTATCCTTAAAACGTACCCCATCCAACGTAATATTATGAGCGGTGGCAAGACTAAGCCCCACGGGGTTATTGGCTATTTCAGAATTTTTAATAGTGACCGGGCCCTCACATGTTTCAAAAATGAGCCCGCTATTTTTATTATTGATAAATTTTGAGTCGGTTATCACAAGGTCACGGCAGGCATGGTCCATCCTAAAACCATATTGCCCATTGTTAGAGGCATCTACTTTTGAGGCTCTTACATAAAAAGCTCCCATATACAAAATACCGTGTTCTTTATTGTTTTTCAGCTCAAGGTCACTCATGGCTGCATAGCGGCCGGCAAAATGCAGCCCTGTAGCCCCGTTATCATTGAACTTACAGTTTCTTATGGTGATGTAGTCCACGTGATAGATCTCGGCACCCCGGGCCTTTGCCTTGGTAAAAGTGCAGTGTTCAATGATCCAGTTCTTGGGCCGTACGCTTGGCGTCCTGTCAAAACTTTCGTGGGCCTTGAACGTGGCACCGGTATGTGGTTTATGGGGATTACTTTTTCCATTGATGAAATTGAATCCCCTGATGATCAAGTTATTTTTGTTTTCGATCCGTAGGGCCCAGGTCTGTTGACCTGCAGGTTGCAGGTACACTGCCCCGGCAGCACGTTGTCCTTCAATAGCCAATAAGGTATTCTTTGCGGTAGCATTTCCCCAATTGGATTGCCCTATGTACGTGTTTGCCGTATATGTGCCTGGATATACCTTGATCTGTGTTTTCTTCCCCTGCGCTAATGATTGATTCCTTGCAGTCCACAATGCTTTGCCCAATGTTTTAAAAGGCGAAGATGCAGAACCACTGTTGGCGTCATTTCCTGTTGTTTTTACGTGGTAAATTTGGTCATACGTTGTGGGTTCAATGACTTGCGCCCCGTATTGGATTTGTGCCTGCGTACGTGTAAAAACGATCGTTTGGAGTATAAAAAGGAGAAATAGCGTCTTTACAAAAGGGTTTGTTATATTCATATTTTTCATGGGTATTAAATTGATTTTCAACGGCCATCCCGATTAAAGCCGGGACAGGCTATGGAATCTTTGATTAAAATTCATCCCCGGTTGGTGTAAAATCGAGTCCGGATTTTTAGTGTCGATTTCATGAGATGTTGTTTTTTGGCTTTGTCTATGGTAAGTCGTTCCTATCATCGCGATCCATTCGCGACGTGCAGGATGATTTGAGCGCTACACCCCTGCGGGTGAAAATTCCAAAAGAGGAATCGATAAAAGACCGGCGGTACGTGGTACCGCCGGGAGTGAAAAATCTTCTTTCCGAAAGGGTTACTCTTTCATGATCTTGAATAGTTGCGTTTCTGCTCCTGAATGTACTTTCAGCATATATATTCCCTTAGTAAGCTTACTTACATCCAATACAAGATCTTGTTCTTCGTTAGCCATATCCCGGCTTAAGACTTCCCGCCCCTGCAACGAATAAAGGACCAATCTTCGGAGCTGGGCCGTGTCATGACCGGGATGGAAGTGCACATTTAAAACATTCCCTGCCGGGTTTGGATAAATGTTTATTTTTGTACTGGAGAGACCGGTAGTAGCTATGTTTCGTTTAGTATCACCAGCTGAAGTTGTTAGGTCTCCTGTTTTTCTATTGGCAGCATTTGAAGTATCTTCTGCCAATGCCCGGATCTCTGCTTCGGATAGTGCTTTTGAAAACACGCGGACCTCGTCCAGGCTCCCGGGGAAAACCTCGTTCCCCTCCAAATTGGCCCCGAAACGTAGCGGTGCTAGTTTCGGTGTCATTCCACTAGCGGTTTTTGAAGCATCCAGCCTGCCGTCTATATAGATTTTTGCCGTATTGGTGGCATCCTCATAAGTAGCTGCTACGTGGTACCAGCGACCGGCTTGCAATTGCTGAACGCCATGCAAAGTTTGTCTTCTAGACCACCTAAAGTGTAATCCTGCTCCCCCGTCTCTCATAAACAGGCCATACCAATTGGACCCGGACCTGTCGTGCTCTACGATGGCACGCCATCCTCCTACGGCTTGGGCAGGCTTTATCCAACCGGCAATCGTGATCTCTTTCAAGCTAAAGTCATCATGGGCTGGAATATCGACCCATTGCCCGGTGGCTCCGAATTGCAATGCCTTTCCCTGGACACCATCCACCCAGGCCGTATTTGCTGCTCCTTTTAGCTGGCCATCATGTCCGCCTACCAGGTCTGCAACATCTGCCCCAGCGCCTTCATCAAAACGCCAGTGCGACAGCTCGGCGACAGTCGGAGGTGGTGTTCCTCCCCCGGGATCGTGATCTCCTATAAATTGTATCAAACACGCTTTGGGTGTTGTGTTGCTATCGTTCACCCCGTGCGAAGTTCCTCCCCTGCCCCGCAGGTGAATACTCTTTACCTCATTTACGCCGTCGCTAAACGCCTGTACACGAAGGGCATTCATCTTTAGGGGAGATTGTGTTTCACCGCCCCATTCATAGATCCCGGAATCGATCCAGCCTCCCTGCCCCTCTTCTAAGGTGATCCAGCTACTTCCTGTCTTATAGCTGATCCTCCAGCGGGTTTTAGGCTGACGTTGGTTTTCATACGTCCCTCCAAAAGTGATGTAGTTTACACTTTTAGCGCTAGGCCATTCTACCTGCCAGTAAAAGCCATCTTCTATGTTGGGTTTCCCCATATTTTGCCTGAAGTTTACGCCATATTCGTTCCATTCGGTAGTCTCGACATAATCACCCTTACCCGGGTCATAAAGGATATCTCGCGGTGTACCCCGGCCGGCCGAAACGGATCCGCTTAGGTGTGCGTTAGGGAGCAGTGCCAGGTTGAGCAAAGGATTGGGAGTGTTTTCCGTGACACCGTCATCCACCATAACGGATTTGCTCACGTTATCTTTTAATCCCCGGTTATCCGTTACCGTTAGTTTGACCGTATACACCCCGGAAACGGCATAGGTGTGTTGTACTTTTTTACCTGACCCGGAGGTGCCGTCGCCAAAGTCCCAGGTGTATTCCACCACCTGGTCATTGTCAGTACTGGAGCTTCCGTCAAAATCCACTTTGAGACCTTGCACTACGTACTCGTACCCGGCCGTAGGTGGGCGGGAGGCCAGCCTAGGTGCGGCTACCATGAGATCTTCGATCTCTTTGGCCACTACTTCGTTTGGCGCCAGTTTTACAAAATAGGCCTGTTCCAGCCTGCCTCTTGGATCGGGGTTGGATACCCAGGCGTTGGCGCCGTTACTGGCATAGGTATTACTTCCCCTGTTCTCTAATCTCCACCGGTTACCGGCACCTCTTACGGCATACAAACACGCGGTCTGATCCCAGCTCGCGCTGGAAGGCTGACGCCGGTCGGTCCAACCGCGATACAATTGATAAGCCCGCCGCACGGGGTTCCTTTCGTCGGTTTCTGTCCATAGTCTCGGCCCCGTCCGGATATCTACCCCTATTTCATAGCCGGTGTAAGTTACGGGAGCAGTCCATCCGTACACCACCCGGTGTGCCTGGTCACGGTACCAGGCGTTGTGAAAGTTAGATTCGCGACCGCTGGGATAGGCACCGCCCATCACCACCAATTCGTCTACTTTGGCAGCTACGAGTTCTTCCCCGTTCAACGGGCTATGACGATCCGGTGGGCTATCCAACAACCTTCCTAAATTGCTCAAATATCCTACCGAAACGATCTTGATACTTCGATCACTGGCTTTGCCCAGTAATTCTCGATATAAGTCTACGGCATCCTGGCCTTTCCTCCAGTCGTAATCAAACGGGAACTCTCTCACCAGTGTGCCGGTGTAGCGTTCTCTCCCTTCATGTTGGCCGGTTTCCTTCACAATACCTATCGGGATATCCCCTCTCCCGTAATACGTATTGATCACATCGGCAGCCCCACAGGATTCTTTGTCCGGGTGGTTCATCGCCACACCTATAATTTCACATTCTCCCAGGTCTTGCAACGCGTGCAATACCGCCAGTGCCCCGGTATCGTCAGAATCACCCGACATATCGGTATCAAAAATGATTTTCTGCTGTGCAACACTTGCCAGCCCTAGGCATAGCATGAGTATGCTGGTTACGAATAAATGTTTCATGTGTATTTAAATTGATTTTCAACGGCCACATGGAATCTTTGATTAAAAATTCATCCTCGGTTGGTGTAAAATCGAGTCCGAATTTTTAATGTCGATTTCATGGGTTTATTTTTATAATTTTTTTTCAATGACATTCCTGTCCAGTCCAACGCTACTCCTGGGCCTTTAAGAGGAACCTGCCACGCAGTGAATTGCCCTCTTTTCCGTAGGTATTCTCTTGGAATAAGCCCGGAGTGCGATGGGTATGCTTAACTAAATGATATCCATTTTTACTTAATGAATTTGAATTGCTTAATTGCTTTGCCGGTGTGTATGTTAACGATGTACATCCCCTTATTTAATCGGCTCATATCCAGCGTAATGTCTTTTTGATCTCCTGCAATGTCTCTCGAAATCACCTTGTGACCTTGCAGGGAGTAGACTACCAGTTTTCGATGCCGGACCGGGTCGTCACCGGCTTGAAAATGTACCGTTAAGGTATTTCCCACCGTGTTATGAGATACATTCACCTCCGTTGAAAGCTCTTCCTTTTCACCAATCCTAGCGTTGGATGCCGTGGTGGTGTAGGTCACTTCTAGTTTTGGTGCATCACCAGCACCACCATAATCGTAGGACCTCGCTAATCGCTTGTTGCCAGTAGCCGCTGATACTATGAGTCCCAGGTAATTACCCGCGCTCCACCTGCGCCTGCCCACGACTTCTTGTACAATGGTTTCGAGCCCGGGACTCGTGTATGTTTGCCCATTGGTCCAAGGGCCCGGCTCCCAAGATACAGAGGCCCCGGTCGTATTACGGCTCGATATATTGCGGGAACTGTTGGAAAACGGCGATGCATTATTGGCTACCTGCCCTTTGATCAATAAGGTATTAGCCCCCGAGGTATTATCTTTGGAAACCAATAGTAACCGTGCTGATGTGATGGTTGCTCCCTTTGGGATGTCTAACGAAAACCGCATAGCACACAAGCCTGTATTCGCAAAGTCTAGATCGCTGCTGCTAAGATCCATCGTACCGGTGGACAGGTTTTGTTCCGCATCATCCGCTGAAGCGGTGACAGAAACGGTCATACTACCCGGGCTTCCAGGGTCGCCCGGGCTGGTAAAGGTCTCAGAAAGTGCTTTGATCTCACGGGCTGATAGCGCCTTGGAAAACAACTGTACCTCATCCACGCTACCCGGGAAAACTTCTTCACCCACAAGGTTGGCCCCTATACGGAGGGCACTGAGTCTTTTGGTCATTCCACCACCACCGGTCCGGGTAGCATCCAGCTCGCCATCGACATAAAGCTTTGCGGTTTTAGTAGTGGCATCAAAGGTAGCAGCTATGTGATACCAGCGGTTCGCCTCGAGTTGCTGAACCCCATTTAACGTTTGCCGCCTCGACCATCTAAAATGCAGCCCGGCACCACCGTCACGCATAAACAAACCATACCAATTGGACCCGGACCGATCATGTTCTATAATCGTACGCCATCCCCCTACGGCCCGGTCAAGCTTGATCCAGCATGAAAGGGTAATTGCATTCAAACTGAAAGCCTCATCAGCAGGAACATCTACCCGGCGGTCAGCCGGTCCGAACTGGAGTGCGTTGCCGTCTACCCCGGCTACCCTAGCGCCACTTGTATTGCCTTTTAAGGTACCATTGAGATTCGCAATCTCCTCCTTTACTTGGGTACCTTGACTTTCATTGAACTTCCAATACGCGACCCTTTTTCCTACGGGGGGTTCGCCTCCTGTGTCGGGATCTCCTATGAATTGTACCAGGCATGCCTTGGGAGTAGTGTTACGGTCATCTACGCGAGTTGACCTCCCTCCTCTTCCACGTAAATGGATACTTACCAGGTCATTAGCCCCATCACTGAATACCTGTACACGCAAGGCAACCATGGTTACCGGGGCTTGGGTCTCACCTCCCCATTCATAGATCCCGGAATTGATCCAGCCTCCTTTTCCTTCGTCCAAGGTGATCCAATTCCCTCCGAACAAATAGCTGATACGCCAGCGGGTGTTCGACTGGGGTTGATTGGGATAGGTACCGCCAAAAGTGATATAGTTTACTTTTTTAGAAGTGGACCAGCTAGCTTGCCAGTAAAAACCTTGATCTGCATTGGGCCTGCCGATGTTTTCTCTAAAATTGACTCCATATTCATTATACTCAGTGGCGACCACGTAATCATTTTTAGAAGGATCGTACAAGATCTCTCTTAAACTGCCCCGGCCACTTGATACCGATCCGCTGAGTCGCGCTGAAGGCAACAATGCCAGGTTGACCAACGGATCGGGCGTATTGTCGGCGTCGCCTCCTCCCGATGAAACAAATACCTGTTGGCTAAAAGTACCTGTTAGCCCTTCATTATCTGTCACGGTAAGCTGTACCGTGTAGAATCCAAGTAAACCAAAGGTATGTTGCGCTGTTTTGCCGGCACCCGTTGCTCCATCGCCCCAATCCCAATCATACTTTACAATTTGCTGATCATCGCTGCTTTGACTGGCATCTACTGAAATGCTTAAACCATTTACTGCAACTGTAAATGAAGCTTTAGGAGGTTGAGGAGCCGATCCACCCCCACCGGGCGGAGCTACCATCAGGTCATCGATCTCTTTTTCCAGTTGTGCATTCGAGGCTTTTTTTGTTAGATAGGCTTGCTCTAATCTACCCCTGGGGTCTGGGCTGGTCACCCAGGCATTGTTCCCTTTGTCATAGGTATTACTGCCTCTTTTATTCAGACCCCATCGTCCTGCCGCACCACGCACGGCGTACAATACCGCTGTCTGGTCCCAACTGTTCCTAGGATTTTGCTTCCTGTCCGTCCAGTTCAAATATAGATCATAGGCGCGCCGTACCGGGTTGCTTTCCGGGGTTTCACTCCATAGCCTTGGCCCTGTCATAATATCAACTCCTATTTCATATCCACTGTAAGTAACGGGAGCCGTCCAGCCGTCCACAACTCTTTTGGCTTCGGTACGATATTTTTTATGGAAATTATGTTCAAAACCACTGGGATATCTTCCCCCCATGCACACTAATTCCTTTACCTTTTTTGCTACTAACTCTTCGCCGGTGAGTGAGCTGTACTGATCAGGGTCACTATCTAATAACCTGCCCAGGTTCCCTAAAAAACCGACAGATACGATGACAATACTTTGATCCCTGGCATTGGCCAACAGCTCGCGATACAATTTTACTGCGTTAGGCGCCCTGCGCCAGTTAAGATCAAAAGGAAACTCTTTCACCAGCGTGCCTGTAAAACGATCACGACTTTCGGATTGACCGGTTTCATCAACTACTCCTATAGGAATATTACCTCTTCCATAATACGTATTGATGACATCAACGGCACCACTGGCATCTTTATCAGGGTCGTTGACCATTACACCCAGTAATTCACACTCGCCTTTATCCTGCAGTGCATGTAACATAGCAAGTGCCCCGGCGTCATCGCAATCTGTCGCCATATCGGTATCAAAAATGATCTGCTGCTGGGCAAAATTTGTAGTTAACCCTATGCTTAATAATAGCAGTGCTATTCCAAAAAAATGTTTCATGATTTTAATGATTTATGTGGCTTAGTTGAAGGTGGTTATTCCTTTATGAGTCTAAACTGTTCCGTTTCCTTTCCCGAGTAAATCTTCATAATGTAGATACCCTTTTTCAATAAGCTCACATCCAGTGTAATGTCTTTCTCTTCCCCTGGAACATCTCTCATGATCAACGTGTGGCCTTGTAAGGAATAGACCACTAATTTCCTATGCTGAACCCGCTCATTACCGGGTTGAAACTGTACGGCTAGGGTACTCTCCACCGGGTTGGGGTAAATATTGACCTTTGAAGGGTGTATACTCACCTCCTTTGTAAACTGTTCCTTTTCACCACCCCTGGCGTTGGATGCCGTGGTGGTGTAGGTCACTTCTAGTTTTGGTGCATCACCAGCACCACCATAATCGTAGGACCTCGCTAATCGTTTGTTGCCAGTAGCCGCTGATACTATGAGTCCCAGGTAATTACCCGCGCTCCACCTGCGCCTGCCCACGACTTCTTGTACAATGGTTTCAAGCCCGGGACTTGTATAGGTTTGCCCGTCCGTCCAAGGGCCCGGCTCCCAGGATACGGAGGCCCCGGTCGTATTACGGCTCGATATATTACGAGAACTGTTGGAAAACGGCGATGAATTATTGGCCACATGCCCTTTGATCAATAAGGTATTAGCCCCCGAGGTATTATCTTTGGAAACCAATAGTAACCGTGCTGATGTGATGGTTGCCCCCTTTGGAATGTCTAAAGAAAACCGCATAGCACACAAGCCTGTACTCGCAAAGTCTAGATCGCTGCTGCTAACATCCATCGTACCGGTGGCTAGGTTTTGTTCCGCGTCATCCGCTGAAGCGGTGACAGAAACGGTCATACTACCCGGGCTTCCAGGGTCACCCGGGCTGGTAAAGGTCTCGGAAAGCGCTTTGATCTCACGGGCTGATAGCGCCTTGGAAAACAACTGTACCTCATCCACGCTACCCGGGAAAACTTCTTTACCTGCTAGGTTGGCCCCTATACGGAGGGCGCTGAGTCTTTTGGTCATTCCACCACCACCGGTCCGGGTAGCATCCAGCTCGCCATCGATATAAAGTTTTGCGGTTTTAGTAGTGGCATCAAAGGTAGCAGCTATGTGATACCAGCGGTTCGCCTCAAGTTGCTGAACCCCATTTAACGTTTGCCGCCTCGACCATCTAAAGTGTAATCCTGCTCCCCCGTCTCTCATAAACAGGCCATACCAATTGGAACCGGATCGATCATGTTCTATAATCGTACGCCATCCCCCTACGGCCTGGTCAAGCTTGATCCAGCATGAAAGGGTAATTGCATTCAAACTGAAAGCCTCATCAGCAGGAACATCTACCCAGCGGTCAGCCGGTCCGAACTGGAGTGCGTTGCCGTCTACCCCGGCTACCCTAGCGCCACTCGTATTGCCTTGTAATATACCGTGGCGATTCGCTAGGTCATCTCTCACCTCGGTACCCGAACTTTCGTTACATTTCCAGTGTGCTACCTGCTCTTTTACAGGAGGTTCACCTCCACTTCCGGGTTGAGCGGCATCTCCTAAGATCATTATGGTTTCGTTCGTGCGTAAACCCGTGATACGTTTTGTGGTTTCGCCGTTGATGGTAATTGTCTTAGCGGGCTTAGGTGTACCCTTAGTATTGGCCGGTTGCTTCCAGGAATCGTAATAAAACACCTCTAATTTGGTAGTTCCCGGCGGGATACCCGTTACGTCAAAATAGGTTTGATCATCGGCATAGCTCGACCAGTGCGGCCGGTTTTGCCACACCCACAGTTTTTTATCACGTTTTGGGCTGTTCAACATGAAAATGCCTGTATTCCAGGGGTCAAGGTGTGTGAACTGCATATCCTGGGTGATCCAGGTCATCATTTGGGTCACCCTCCCATAGGCGTTGAGTCTCTTTTGGTGCTTGATAGCGCTCCACATCCCAAATTTTGAGCCGATGGTACAATGGTTGTTATTGTCTTCGACATGAGGGGCCCAGGGGTGCAGTCCAATCGTGACAGGATTTCCTTGCTGGTCAATCACTCCTAAACAGTCCCAATACCCGGTAAGCATTTTAGCGGCTATGTTTTGGTATTGATCCCAGTCCCTGTTTAGCCCGAATTCATCCAGGAAAAGGGGCACCCCGTCTTTCATCCCGTACTTATCCCGGAGTTGTTTGTACTTGCCTTGCATGGAAAATGTATTGTAAACATCATCGAAGAATGGACTGCTATTGTCCCACCCCAAGGGGCGATCATTATAGTATCGATGTACGTTGATGGCGTCTAGGGTACCGTTGTTGATCAGCGGGATGATCTTCCGCAGGTATTTATTAAAATTCCCTACTATGGTATAGGTCATGATCCCCCCGGTCATTACGACCAAGGAAGGATCGGACTCGTGTATTCCATCGGCATATCCTCGCAATGCGTCATAGTATTGATCCAGCGAGTACCAATTGCCCATCCTGCTGTGAGAGGGCTCGTTAATGGCCGCATAATAGCGTACTCCATAATTGTGGATCCCCTGGCTTTTCCACCAATCGGAGTTGGGCTTGTACCGATCTGCGATGGCCTTGCCCATTTTTTTCCAGCCCTCATACCCGGGGAAAAAGCCATCTGGATCACCGGAATGGGCTTTGTGTCCCATATTGGCCTCATTCGGGGGGACCAAAATGAAGGGTTCCATCATGCCGTGTTCCCGGATGTATTTCATGTTAGCGTCAGGGCGATCCCAAACTTGGGTATTATAGTCTCCCTTTTGATAATTAGGGAAGGTATTGATCCAGGCGTCCGGCCTGTTCCACCGTGGAATGGCACTGGTCCGGCATTGCCCCAGGCTTAACAACTCGATAGCATCCCAAGCATTTTCCGAGTAAGGGTTACCACAGGCCGTTCCCATACCCGGGATGTACGCGTGCTCGTTGCCTCCAATAACCGAGCTTAGATCCGTAATATTTTGAGCTTGGCCTAAACCCACCCAGGACAAACAAATCATCCAAAGCACAAGATATTTCACACGATCACTTGAAAGTCTTTGATAGTTAGTGACTTCCAATAGTTTATGTTTTCTTTTTCCCATATCACGTTAAATTTTTAATAGATGTGTGAAAATTAGCTGAGACTATAGCAAGACTCAATAGAGGATAACCTCTACATGTGTTGGGGAATTGAACCAGCGTAAACTTACACTCAGACTGGTCTTAAGATCGCTGCGCTTAACCTAAGACCTAAGAATAACCAAGAGCGTCCGCTCGGTGGGAATAATAACCTCGTGGGTGAAACTATCTATTTACCGTGTTAACCTTGACCCGAACATGGCTATGCATACCGTTTCGAGGTAGTTTATTTACTATGATCTTCTAAGATGGAACTTGTAGGGTACGAGAACGCCCAAGCAAAAAGCTCTATATAGTTTGGGGTCTTAGGACCGCTGCGCTTAACCTAAGGCCGGAACTGAGAACAAAGCAAGCACCAAGAAGGATTTTACACCTGGTATAGTAGGGTTTACAGCAAATGTTGATTTTGAAGTGCAAAGGTCATCAGGCTATTTTTGCCGCCGGAAAGTCCCAGCTTCCGACAAATATGGTTCCTGTGGTTACTTATTGTCCTCGGCTTACTGCCCAATATTTCAGAGATACGGTTGGTAGTTTTTCCCTCGGCTATAAGTTTTAGGATAGCTTTCTCTTTTTTGGTGAGCGGATGGAGTTCATCATGATGTGATATATTGCTATCGTTGCTCCTGTGTTCCTCGGTCAAACATTTGCTCATAAAAATGGCTCCTTTTATTACCACCGAGAGCCCTTCTTCTATCTCCGTTAAGGCCGATTCCTTGCTTAAAAAACCTTTTACGCCGAGGTGTAGTCCTGATTTGATCATATCCTTGCACAAGAAACTGGAAAGAAATAAGACTTTAGTGGAGATTTCTTCTTTTTTTATATTGTATGCTATCTCAAAAGCATCCAATCCCGGCATCTTTACATCTAAAATAGCGATGTCAGGCTTTTTCACTTTTATGAGTTTCCAGGCGGCAGCACCGTCATTAACAACGTTTATTAAGCTATAATCAATTAATCCGTTTAAGAAGTACTCTACTCCTTTAGCCACGATAGGATGATCATCTGCATATATGATGGTCTTGACTTTGAGCGTGGGGATTACGTCTGGGCTAATTTGTGTCAACATATGGGTTATAAATTGGCAGCATTAGAACGCTATATTAAAATTGAGCATTATTACCGACAGTATGAAGAATAAAATCTTTAAGTTAACGTGAATTCTGGTTAAACTGCCAGGAAGAGTTGCCCATTGCGTTGTTGTGTTCGAACAACTTTGGTACAATAGTGAAATCGACCCTGCCTTGTTGTTTACAGCAGGTAAAAGGCAAAAAATGAAAGTTGCGGATGGCTCATTGCCAACTGCCGACTTTAAGAACGGAATTGTAAAAAACCTAATGGTCCAATTACACTCAATTTAACACTAGTGTCGTGTCACATCTACTTTGACGGTAAAAATAGTTTTTTTATTTTTGGTTAAAACCATGAAAAAATACAAGGTCACCTTAACGCAAGA
>JANQLQ010000331.1 GCA_028280565.1 Fulvivirga sp. | reverse complement strand
TCAGGCAAGGATAAACGATCCAGTTGCGCCCTGATCCCCACTTGATCTACAAATCGCTTCATCAAACTCATGCCTCCAAAGGGCGTGACAGGCTTACTGCAATACTCAATAGGAAGGTTAACCATTGGGGTGAATTTTATTAAACCCTAAAATCGCTCTCTATCATCAAGAAAACAACTCTTTTAACCCTTACTCCTAAACCTATTGCATAATCTAGGTTAAAAAGGAATGACGATAAAAAAAAGAAGGTTTGTTGTTTTGTACCTGTATAAAGGAGATAATTTCTCCTGGTTTAATCCATAAAAGGGTTTGAATTGGTTAAATTATGCTTTCTAATGAGTCACACCCTGGACAATATCCTCTAGTTCTTTTTCCATGGCCGCGACTATTTCCGGGTGATCCGGGGCCAGGTTCTTTTCTTCGCCGGGGTCTTCGGCCAGGTGGTACAATTGAGGCTCGTGCATAAGCCCTGATTCAATATTTTTGCCCCGGTCGATCCATCTTGGGATCCGGCTGCCGGGTGGTATGGGCCTTATGTACTTCCAGTGCCTTTTTCGGAGGGCGAGGGTTTCGGATTCTTCCAGTAGGGTTTCTCTCCCGATGGTGGACTTGCCCAGCAGGGCACCTAGTATGTTTTCACTATCTACAGCTTCACCTTCCTCCAGGTCTTCTTCTACCAAGGAGGCCAGGGAAGCGTAAATATCCACCTGTGACATAAGCGCGCCAGACTCCACAGCCGCGATAACCCCGGGCCAGTAGGTGATCGTAGGTACCCTGGTGCCTGCTTCGTACGCGCTGTACTTCCCTCCGCGAAAGATACCGGCCGGTTGGTGATCACCCAATAGGTCAACTGCCTCGTCCTCGTAGCCATCTTTCAATACCGGGCCATTGTCGCTTGTAAAGATCACCAAGGTATTCTTTTCTAGTCCTTTTTTACGGAGCATTCCCATGACTTCTCCCACGGTCCAGTCCATTTGGACAATGACATCCCCGCGGACACCCATTTCCGTGGTTCCCCTGAAGGTATCATGGGGCAATCGGGGCACGTGAATGTCATGAAATGAAAAGAACAAAAAGAACGGGTTATCTCCTGCGCTGTCTATGAATTCATTTGCTTTGCCGGTAAAGACCTGGGGAAACTCCTCATCTACCCATTCTGCTGATCCGCCTCCTGCCATGAAACCAATCCGGCTGACTCCGTTGACGATCGTGCTGGAATGCTGGCCGTCGGCAGGGTAGCGGAGCAGTTCGGGATTTTCTCTCCCGGTAGGCCTGTTCCCAATTTTCTTTTTGTAGCTCACCCGGAGTGAATCGTCCTTGGCAAGATTCGCCACTTTATAATTTTCAAGGTATACGGTAGGCACCCTGTCGCCGGTAGCTGGTAGCAAGAAGCTGTAATCAAAACCTACCTCCAAGGGTCCTGGCTTTACTTCGGTGTTCCAATCAATAGCGCCATCACCAAGGCCGAGGTGCCATTTGCCTACTACGGCTGTCTTGTATCCCGCTTTTTGGAGCATTTTAGGTAACGTGGGTTGGTTTGTATCAATGAGCAGCGGTGCATCCCCGGGTAAAATAGCCGCGTTGTTCCTAAATGCGTACTCACCTGTCAATAAGGAATAGCGCGAGGGCGTGCATGTGGCTGCCGTGCTGTGGCCGTCTGTGAATCTTACACCTCCCGATGCGAGCTTATCGATGTTGGGAGTGGATACACGGGTAGCGCCGTAGCAGCCCACGTCTCCATAGCCCAGGTCATCTACATAGAAGATGACAATGTTGGGCTTTGTCGTTTTTCCCGTTTTTGTTGCTGGTGCTTTTGTGCAGCTTACGCTTAATGCAATTAGCAAGAAAAATAATACGCAGGGTTTAAATGAAAATTTTGATGTATCCATAGGTTAATGTAAAGGAATGTGAGTTTTGGGTTAAGGCATGTGTTAAGATGTATTTAAAAAAAGAGAATAATCGTCATGGCGAGGCTGGCGATGCCAGTGCAAGGGCTACGAAGCCATCCCCTCCAAGAGATACACCGCATGGACTTTGTTACCGCTTCTCGAGCAGGGGATCGCTTCACGCCTTGCCGAAGCCAACACACTGGGTTCGCGATAACGATAAGGAGTAGTTTTTGAAATTGATATTTTGAATCATTTGATCTAGGTTTTGTGTTTAAAACAGTTCGTTATGCGAGTGGTACCATTTTCGTGAAAATGCTTGGAGTGGAGATAACAAAATAAAAACGGATCGTCATGGCGATGCCAGTGCACGGGCTACGAAGCCATCCCCTCCAAGAGATACACCGCATGGACTTTGTTACCGCTTCTCGAGCAGGGGATTGCTTCACCGCTTTCCCAACAAACCAGCGCTGGGTTCGCAATGACGATAAGAACAGGGGGGGCATAGGTAGGCTGGCGTGGTTTGTGGGCGGGTTGCGAAGCTGCCTCCCTCTCGTGTGTGATCGAATGGACCCTGTTCTCGTTCCACGAGCAGGGGATCGCTTCACACAGCGCCCAAGGCTACCCGCTGGGTTCGCGATGACGATAAGTGGTGATTTTTTGAGATTATTATGGCCGAAACTCACGTTAAAGTAGGTTTTAGTTTTTCGCTGGGTTTGTTTCTTTCTTTAGCAGTTCCGTTTCCCAATATTCTAGGTAGGCTTGATTTGAAACGCCGGTGTCGAGGCCCATTCTCTTCATTTTTCGTTCATAGGCCTTTATCATGGTTTCTCGCGCCCTTGTTAATTCCTCTTCATTTTCCGGGTATTGGCCTTTATCGTATTTTTCGACATACCCGCCAAGGGTATTTCTCATGGCTGACAGGATCTCCCCGTAATCCTTATGGTCGGCGAGATTGTTAAGCTCATAGGGGTCATTTTTAAGATCATAAAGCTCTTCTCCCGGCCGGGTATCTGCCATAAAAGGCAACTGGGCTTCGTCCAGTTCTTTCTTTTCTTTCATCACCTCCATAAGCGTGAGCACCGGGTAGCTGGTCTTTTTGTAGGTATTGAACTGGGTATAGGCCCGTTCCGGGTAGTAATTTTTGATGTACTTAAAATCCCGGCTGCGTATGGCTCTTTGCCTGTCTACCGTGCCGTCCATGCGGTCTTTGGCCGTAAAAACATACTCTCTTTCGGTTGTTCCATCCAAGAAATTAACTCCCTGGATATGACTTGGGACTTCGATACCAGCCAAGCCCATGCTAGCGGCGGAAAGGTCAATGTTACTGACCAGCGCCCCCGACACGGTGCCTGCTCCCCGGCCATCGGGCCACCTGACCATAAGCGGGGTATGGGTGCCGGCATCGTAAAGGAATTGCTTGGCCCTCAGGTGGGGACGTCCCTGGTCACCCACAAAGAAAATGACCGTATTTTCCAACACCCCGTCTTCCCGGAGCCTCTCCATCACCTTTCCGAAGGCCCGGTCCACATGCTGGATCGTTTCCAGGTACAATGCCCAGTCTTTCCGGGTGACCGGGTGATCAGGGTAGTACGGTGGAATGTCCACGCTATCCGGGTTTACGGGGCGGCTTTCATCTCGTTTAAAAGGCCGGTGGGGGAGGAAGATCTGTATTTGCGAAAAGAAGGGCTGGCCCCCTGCCCGGGCCCGGTAGTCTACACCATCGAACATATCGCCGGGGTCGTGCTGGAAGTTATAATCCGTTTTGCCACGGCGGTCCAGGGTGGTATTGCCATTGGTCACAAAATAACCGGCTTCTTTGAAATAGCTTGTGATGGGCTCTACTCCACCCGGTAATGGCTTTTTATGGGATGTCCTGTGCTGGTTACAGTCGATACTGACAGGATACATACCTGTAATAAGCCCGGACCGGCTGGGGCTGCAAACCGGTGCGGAGGTGAAAAAGTTTGTATAGCGTACGGACTCGCCGGCAAACTGATCCAGGTTGGGTGTTGCTACGGCCGTGTTGCCATAGCAGCCAAGGTCCGTGCCTAAATCGTCAGAAACGATCCAGAGTATGTTAAGAGGGGTGGGTTTTTTCTGGGAAGAATGCTGGCATCCTGCAAAAGTCAATATACATAACGCAGTAGCAATGAAAGATGATGGTATGGAACGAATTAACATATCTGTATATAGTTTCACTTGGGTTTCTTTGGGTTTAGAGGTCATTCGATTACATAAATAAGCGTTTTTGCCACGGGTTTTTTTGATTCCAAAAGACATATAAATGTTACTTTCAACTTATCCAACTATCGCACACTCACAATAATAACGTCATTCCTGTCCGCCATGTGTGAGAGGCAGTGCGAGAACAGGAATCTGCGAAGTCGCGAAATGTAAACTTAGAACAATGATTCACGGTCAACGACAAAGCAGATTCCTTATCACGCACATCCCCATGCCTAGGCCGCAAGGAATGACGATTTGGTGAGCGAGTGGAAGCGAAGTTTTTCAAATGCTTCATTTAATGTCAATGTGTCTAAAACAAAGCCCTTAACAAATCATTGATAATAATCGGGGCTGGCAGGAATGATGTTAAGAGAGTTTTTTTCGTTTTTTGATGGTGTAGCTGAATAGTAACGCTTTACTTTAGTTTACTTAAATTTATCGGCCACCCTCGGGTGTGGCGAGAGTGGGAAATACGGATTATCCTGCCTGGCCCCGGTAAATAGTTGTTCAAATTCAGTAACGACTTTGGCATGCTTATCCGCTACGTTATTTTCTTCCCCTATATCTTTGCTTAGGTCATAAAGTTCCAGGGGCTTTTTATAGAATTTCACCGCCTTCCAATGGCCTTTTCGAATGGCCTGGATCGGGCCCTGCCGTTCGTTAAATTCCCAATAGAGGTACTCATGAGCTTCCTGCTTTTGCCCCCGTAACGTGGGGAGGTACGAGATACCATCGATGTTTCCGGCAGGACGTACCCCGGCTATATCACAAGCGGTGGGAAGAAAATCCCAAAAGGCGGAAATGTGATCATTGACGGAGCCGGGCTGGATCTCACCGGGCCACCTTGCAATAAAGGGTATCCTGATCCCTCCTTCGTACAGGTCTCTTTTGTGCCCCTTTAAAGGGCCATTGCTCTTAAAGAACCCCTTATCGTACTCGTGCCCGTTGTCGCTAGTAAATATTACCAGGGTGTTTTCGTCAATACCCAATGTTTTCAGGAGGTCAAACAGCTTCCCCATGTCCCGGTCCATGCGTGAAACCATGGCCGCATAGGTCACATTTCCATCCGGATCATGATAATAGCTGCCCCTTTTGGCCGGCATTTTTCGTTCTTCCCAGTCCAGCTTTTTATACGGCTCTTTGGAGTCGCCGGGAACGGTAAGTTCATAATGCGGAACGGTATACGCCAGGTACAGGAAAAAGGGATTGCCTGCATTTTGCTTGATAAAATGAAACGCCTTCGAGGTGAGGCTATCATGAGAATATTGCCCGGACTTTGTTTCCTTATCGTTCCCCTCCGGGTGGAACGGATCATTGTTTTCCCAAAGGATCTCCGGGTAATAGTTATGCGCGGTTAAGTGCTTCCTGAACCCGTAGAAATAGTCAAACCCCTGGTAGAGCGGCATAAACTCCAGCCCGGCTTCGGCAAGGCCCCATTTTCCCACAATTCCCGTGGTGTAGCCTGCGCGTTTTAGCTCTTCGGCTACGGTCACTTCCTCCGCCGGTATATCTACCGGTTTTCCTACGGATGTCCACCGTGGGTTACCCCGGAGGCTGGCATGTCCCATGTGCTTACCGGTGAGTAAGCTGGCCCGGGAGGGGCCACAAACGGTAGAGCCGGCATAATGCTGTGTAAATCGAACGCCTTCCTCTGCCATACGGTCCAGCCGGGGGGTTTGGATCTTCTGCTGGCCATAGCAACCTAAATCCCCGTACCCCAGGTCATCGGCCATTACATAAATGATATTGGGCTTTTTTGACCCGGAAATCTGTGCCTGGGTCTCTTGCGCAAACAGGAAAACGCCTAAACCTGTAAGCGTGATGATGATGTTGAATAAATGGTTTCCCTTAATTTTCATTCATTTGATGGTTAATGTTCTTCGTGGGAAGCTGGGCATTGACTTCCTGCTTCCAGTCATTCAATTTCTTTAAGAGTATGTTTTTCATCTCGGCCTGTTCTTGAGACAGGTCCGTGGTTTCTGACAGGTCAGCCTCCAGGTCATAAAGAACACTTGAGCCTGTTTCATAGAAGTAGATCAATTTCCAGCGCCCGGAACGGATGGCGCTGTACGGTGTGGCCCCTTCGGCATGGTAATGCGGGTAGTGCCAAAACAGATCCCGGGTTTTATTACCCTGGTCGCCAAACAGGTTTTTGCCTTCGAAAGAGGCAGAGACCCGGTCCGGAACTTTGCTGCCGGTCAGCTTCATTAGGGTGGGGTAGAAATCCATGGATATAGCCGGGGCATTGCTGGTTTCCGCCGGGGAGCCCGGTATCCTGATGATCAAAGGCACCCTTACGCCGCCCTCGTACATATGTCCTTTACCATTTCTTAGCGGTGTATTGTTCGTAACTTTTTGTTTCCACCGGCCCACCAGTCCGCCATTGTCCGAGGTAAATACAATGATCGTGTTTTCATACACCCCGTTATCTTTTAATGCTTGTAGGATACGGCCCACGGCATCGTCCATATGTTCTACCATGGCGGCGTAGGTGGCGTTATGCTGGCTTAGCGTTGTATCTCTCAGCGATTCATATTTCCTGGTCTTGTCCTGTTTCGCCTGGAGGGGGGTATGTACGCTGTAGCTCCAGAAGTTCAAAAAGAAAGGCTTCCCGGTTTTAGAAGGATTTGAGTCCTCTATAAATTGTACTGCTTCGTCAGCCAGTCGCTCGGTCAAGTACTCATCACCGGGTTGGTCCTTGAGCCTTGGATTGCCGAAAGGAGGGAAGTACCCGTTGTAAAGCCCTTCCCGTCGATTCGGAGCTCCTTTTTTCCATCCGCCGATATTCAACGCAAATCCCTGGTTGCCCGGCCAGAAGATAGAGTCTTCTCCTAAGTGCCATTTGCCAATATGCGCGGTCGTATACCCGTTATCGCGAAATGCTTCGGCCAGCGTGTACTCTGCCGTGTCCATATACATGGTCCAATCCGGAACCTGCAAAGGTTTGTCATCATATTTCCATCCCTCTATCCAATCCGTGCAATTGATCGTTGCCGGGTATTTGCCGGTCATGATGGCCGCCCGGGTAGGGGAACACACCGTGCACGCTGAATAGGCATCCGTGTATCGAATACCTTCTGCGGCCAGCCGATCGATGTTAGGGGTCTGGTAATATTCGCTGCCATATACCCCCAGGTCCTTCCAGCCCAAATCGTCGACTAGGATGAAAACAACATTGGGTGGTTCAGCAGGGTTACATGCTGAGATTATTAGACAAACGGCCGATAGAAAAGATGAGATACGCACTTTAATGAAATATGGGTTTAACTTAACTTGAACTTGGGTTTAGACATATATTTTAAAGTGTTCCAGGTAATGCCAACCTCTCAATGGGCAGTATACTCGGGATTTAGTGGTTCTAAGCCTGGTTTTCATTTTCTTTTGCACGCCCAAAAGAAAACGAAACAAAAGAAAAGGGCGCCAGCAACAAAGCCCATTTTCCGC
>JANQLQ010000329.1 GCA_028280565.1 Fulvivirga sp. | reverse complement strand
TCAGGCAAGGATAAACGATCCAGTTGCGCCCTGATCCCCACTTGATCTACAAATCGCTTCATCAAACTCATGCCTCCAAAGGGCGTGACAGGCTTACTGGAATACTCAATAGGAAGGTTAACCATTGGGGTGAATTTTATTAAACCCTAAAATCGATCTCTATCATCAAGAAAACAACTCTTTTAACCCTTACTCCTAAACCTATTGCATAATCTAGGTTTAACCTGGACTCGATAATTATTGATCAGTTTGATGTTATCCAGGGCAGTTTTGGCTCGTAAGCTTGGTGACCCTTGGTGCATTTGCGTCTTAGTGGCCGGGGAAGCTTCGCCACCAAGGCACCAAAGCTCAAAGAACCACAAAGGGATCTTCTTTGCGATTTAATTTAGCCTATTTTTATAAACTCATGTAGTTAGCATTTGCAACGTGCCTGGTCAAATCATCGCCGACTGTGTTCGTTGATCTTGGGTTACAAACGCAAGGCTCAAGCTGTCCTTGTTACAAACAAGGACAAGTTGTAGAAATAATCAGTCCGATTTAATTTTTGGGTTGATCCAAAGGTGGCTGTACCAATGCCATTTCCCTTCCCGGTCCGGTATGGTGATCGTGTATAGGGTCCTTCTTTGCCGGCCTATGGGAGTTAAAGATACAGCGGACAGGGTTACAACACCTTCATCATTTTTGGCCCATTCGATTTTACACTTGCTACCTTGTATGAAACATTGCAACTGATCCAGTTGTAGATCGCCCGCGTCAAAAGCCAACTCTAGGCTGGGTTGGGTGTTTCCCGTGGGGAGTAGGAATGATTGGGGATCCTTTCGGCTTACCCGTAGCGCTTTCATGCGTGCTTTGGCGGGAAACTGGTCTGCATAGGCTTCTGACATGGGAAACCTTGGGAGTTGCATGAAGTCCATGGTAGGGTAGAGTATCCCCGAATTCTGGGCGGCTGCGGCTTTGAACCCTAGTTTTTTGACAGTTTCTTTCATGCCCGGGTCCAACTCGCCGTAAGGATAGGCGAATAACGTGGGAGCTATACCCGTATTTTCCTTGATCAGCCGTTGGGCCAGCTTCAATTCGTTTTCAAAGTCTGTGTGCCTTTCGGTTTCGGGACGGTCCAGGAAGAAGGCATGGGAATGCGTATGGTTCCCGATCTCTATTCCTTGCTTTTGAGCCTGGTTGATCTCATCCCAGCTCATGTAGTCACCGCCGCCTACGGTTTCCGTGTTGATAAATAACGTGGCGGGGTATCCAAACTCCCGTAGCAAGGGTAGTCCCTTTTCATAGAAGCTCTTGAACCCGTCATCTATGGTGATCACGGCAGTTTTTTTCTTTTTGTCACCAGATCGGAGGTAATCAATGGCGGCAGATAGGGTCAATACCTGGAAGCCTTGCGATTGCAGATGACTCAAGTGTGCCTTGAAGCTTTTTAGTGAAGTATTGGTAGAAGGATAGCGGTCGTCACCAAAACGATGGTATAGGAAGCAGGCTACTTCCTTGCTGTTATCTAAAACGGTGGGTTGAGCGGTAGAGGTTTGGTTTTCACTTCCACCGCTGCAGGCCATTAGGTGTAGCGCCCATACTATGATGTGGTATTTTCTCATAAATGGCGAGTTCCTTGTGGGGTATCAAATTTAAACGGATTGATTGGAAAGGAGGTCATGATAATACTTTAAAGCGAACGTTGGGTTGTTTTTTTACCGCGGAGAACACCGGGGAGGCCGCTGAGGGCCACAGAGATTGGGGTAAGGGCAGGCTTTCAATATTTGGCGGCCGCCTATTTTTCAATGAAATACTGTGGATCGATTTGATAATGGTCATACTGGGTCATATTATTTTGATCGATAATGGTTTTCAACTGATCGGTATAGGCTTTTCCCCGCGCGGAATAATGCTTCAAGTGTGGCAATAATTGATGTACTGTGGCTGAATCTGCTTTGGCCCGCCGGAATGCGCGGTAGGGGCGAGCGCGGCCTAGGGTGACAAAGTAGTCTTCTATGGACTGTGCAATGTCATCATATTTACGCAGGAATACATCGCCCTCGTTGGCAGGTATCCTGGGCTCTTTGTCGGTATACGCCCAAATGCCGAAGAGATTATTGGCTTTTTTAAAAAACCGTGACGAACCCCAGCCACTTTCTACCGCCGCCTGTGCCAGCGTAATGCTGTTGGGGTGAGTGCTCATACGCATGGCCAGGTCGAAGATGTTCTTGGCTTTGAATCGCTGCCGTTGGCTTTCATAATAGGCGGAATCTTCTGCTGACCAACGTTTCTTTTTCGAAAGCTGGCGAATGCGCTGTTGACCTGTTGCTAAGTGATGCCGGGCTATTAAGACGGCCGGTAAAACGATAGCGATAAACTTTTCTTTTGTTTCTTTAACGGGCAGACCTGCAAGACTTGGGATCTGCCGGTAAAGGACCGGCCGTACCAATGAATCTGCCAGTGGGACAATGTCATCCGTACTGCTAAGGACAATGACCTGTGGTGCTAATACCTTTTCTTTCTCACGACAACCGGGAAAAATCAGTACCAACAATACGATACGACTTAACCTAGTCAATAGCTTCATCCTTCATACCCAGTCGTTTATGCACTGGATAAAACTGGTAAATTTTTAATTATCCTGCAATGCCTGGTAATAAACGTTTTTCCAAATTTGAATAAAAGCAGTATACTGTTAAGTTAAGTATAACTGGACGGTTAGCTATTTTTCCCAATCCCATTCTTAAAGTCGGCAGTAGGCAAAGGGTAATCGGCAACCCTACATTTTTTTGCCTACTGCCCTTTGCCGATTGCCTACTGATCGAGAACCTTCCAATACCTCGAACCTACTCACCCTCTATCTGTTTCCACCCGGTAAAATGAATTTGTAAATGGATTGAGAGCTATACGTTTCGCCCGGCTCAAGTATGACCGTGGGAAAATTCGGCTGGTTGGGTGAGTCGGGAAAGTGTTGGGTTTCCAGGCAGAACGCACCACGAAATTCATATGTACCATTTTTACCTGTATCCGATCCGTTTAGGAAATTTCCCCCATAAAGCTGGAGTCCAGGTTCCGTAGTCAAAACCTGTAATTCTATGCCGGATAGGGGGGACTTGGCGGAAGCCACCCGTTCGGGAGTTTTGGTGATGCCTTTATCCAGCACAAACGTATGATCATATCCTTTTCCAAGCTTGAGTTGCTGATGGGCATCGTTGATACGCGCTCCAATAACCGTTGACGTGGTGAAATCGAAAGGTGTACCGGCCACCGGGGCTATTTCGCCGGTGGGTATAAGATCTTCGTCTACCGGGATGTAATGTGTCGCCTCTACCTGTAATGTATGTTCGTTAATGTTACCGGACCCATCTCCGTTCAAATTGAAAAAAGCATGATTGGTGAGGTTTATTGGGGTAGCACGATCCGTTGTAGCCTTGTAGTCCATCACTAACTCGTTTTGATCAGTGAGGGTGTAGGTCATTTCAACTTGGAGGTTGCCGGGAAAGCCTTCCTCCCCATCGGGTGAAAGATAGCTTAAGGTAATGGCATTCTCACGGGTTTCTTTGATCTCCCACACTACATTGTGATACCCCCCGGGACCACCGTGTAGGCTGTTGGGACCATTGTTTGCGGTAAGCTGATAAGTTGTATCATTGAGCATAAATTGTGCCTTGGCAATGCGATTGCCGTACCTCCCGATCAAAGCCCCAAAATAGGCCTCGTTGGAGTTTAGGAACCCATCCAGGCTGTTATAGCCTAGAACCACGTCCGTGAGCTGGCCCTTGTTGTCCGGGACGAATAAATGTACAATTCTGCCGCCGTAGTTGGTGATCGTTACTTTTATTCCATTTTTATTTTCTAACAAGTGAAGATCCACTTTCTTTCCATTGACGGTTTGTTGAAAAGACTTTCTCACTTGCTGGTAGTCCCAGCTTTGGTCGTTTTCTTTTTTTTCGCAGGCCGAAACCAGGGTTAAGAGGGGAATAAAGAGGTAAATCGCCCTCTTTTTTAGGGTGTAGGTAATATCATAAATCATCGTTACTAATTATTTTGCTTGAAAAGAAGTCACTAGTACTAAGAATAAATAAGTTACAAGTTGTTCCAAAGTTAGTGTTCTATCCAAATAATGATCAATCCATCCTCTAAATATATCATTCAACGGGTGGTTTTGGCTTCTGAGACTAAGGTTTTAAGTGTTTAACCTTGATTTAATGCCGCCCAGTTAAGCGTACCTATCGCACCCCTTACCCCAAAGGGGCAACTCACCGCACGGTTGGTTCCCCCTTTAGCGCTTTAGGGTAAGCGTCAGCTTTAACTAAAAGGCATTGATCCTTGGTTTACCGGATCACCACCCGGTGACTGGTAGTGGTCCCCCTATTCTTGACCCGAAGCAAATAGATGCCGGGATAAGCTCCACTTACATCCAATTTATTTTGCCGATTTGGGGTGGTATTCCATCGTGCTACTTCACGAGACAGGGCATCATACAGTATCGCCTCTACTCCGTGGTCTCCCGGGTACCCTGAGATCTGTATGTAATCGTCAGTAGGGTTAGGGAATACATTTAGTGATAAGGTGGTTTCCCTTTGCATCGCGGTCTCTTTATTTGTTTCCCTGTGAGCGGTCCGGGCGGATGGGTTGCCGACCCTTTCAAATTTCCAAAGCTGGCAGTCACCGCCCCAGTAGGTCCACTGCTGGATATTGGCTCCCAGGGAAGTAGAGCAACCGTTCACATCCACGGCGAGACCGCTGGATTTGTTGATGATGCTGTAAAATCCATTGCTTACCGGTTGAATGCTGAACTTTTGGCAATCGTTGCTGAAGGCGTCCCACTGCTGGATATTGGCGCCGGGCAGCGTTGAACAACTGGGTACATCCAATACACGGCCACTTTCTAACGACCGGATCATAAAGTAGCCGTCGCCTGTATCCTCTACGCTCCAGCGCTGACAGTTATTGTTGAGCCAAGTCCACTGTGCGATGTTCGTTCCATTACCGGTATTGCAACCTGCGAGATCCATTGCCAGCTGGCTCTGTTTGGAGATAATACGATATACCCCCGGGACCATGGCCTCTTCCGTACCCAAGTCGTCAAGTCGAAAGTGTTGCTGATTGTTCCCCAGGTAGTCATATTGCTGTAGGTTAGCGCCATTATTGCTGCCCCCGAACTGGATATCCAATGCTTTACCGCTTTGTTTT
This sequence comes from Fulvivirga sp., assembly GCA_028280565.1. Classification (GTDB taxonomy): domain Bacteria; phylum Bacteroidota; class Bacteroidia; order Cytophagales; family Cyclobacteriaceae; genus Fulvivirga. The sequence continues at coordinate 25,229 of JANQLQ010000329.1, read as the reverse complement.
GATACGATACGGTAAAAGCCTCCTCCCACAGCCACAAAAGACCATTTTTGACAATCTGCTCCATTGGGCGCCCACATTTGCACATTAGCCGCGTTAGCGTTGGAGCAGTTGGCTACCTCGAGCACCATTCCTCCCTGTAGAGAGGTGATGGTGTAGTAACCATCATTTGTGGCCTGGATGTGCCATTTTTGGCAGTCTACATCACCCTCTTCCCATTGGTGTACGTTGGCCCCTCTTTCTACCGAGCACCCGGCCACATCCAATGGCTTATTGCTGCTTTGGACTATGATCTTATAGATACCATTGGCAATGGGAGAGCCTACCGGCAAAGCTACTTCTCCTGCCGGGGCCTGTTGTTTCGTACCGGTTTCCACGGGCACACCAAAATTGGGTGTGCCGTCGCTATTCCAGGTAATACGTTGTGCCCTGGTAGTGCGGCTGGCATCGCATGCCCCGGATGAGTTGGTGGTAGCATGATAGGCGAACCAATCTTCAGAGTCGTCAGGAGAAGTAAAGAAAAAATGATGCCCCGGTCCATACGCTGCAACAGGGGCATTGGATTGGAAGACTGGGTTAGGGTGTTTGTACCAGTTGCCGGCATTCATCGGGTCCAGGTTATCATTCATGGATAGCATTCCTAACCTATAGTCCGGCGTCCAGCAGCCATTGGCAGAATACAACAGGAACACTTTCCCGTTTTTCTTGATGACTTCTGGTCCTTCGTTTACACTTCCATTATTCTCCCAGGGAAGGGTAGGGCTGGAAAGCAGCGTGCGTCCCGGTACCAGTGTCCAAGGATCACTCATACGGGCGATGTAAAGGCGTTGTGGCTTATCGATGTTGGCATTGTAGTCTACTCCTGACCAAATAAAATAATTGGTCCCGGATAGGTTGAGCACAGTGCCGTCGATGGCCCACAGGTCGTTCGATGCATCATAAATACGTCCTTTAAATACCCATGTGCCCGCCATAGGATCAGGAGCCGTATTTTCCAGCACCCAGGTCCTCATATCATTCGTAGACGTAGAAAGGGAGGCGCTGAAGTAGATGTACCACTTGTTATCGATACGGAACATCTCTGGCGCCCAGTAGAAATGTGTAGGTTGACCTCCTACGGGCGTAAACATGACTTGTAAAGGCGCCGCTTTTAGCCCTTCCAGCGTGGTGGACCGGCGCATGCTGATGTTGCCACCGGTAGTGCCGGTGTAATAGTAATAACCATTGTAGTACGTGATAAAAGGATCGGCCAGGTCACTAATGGGGTTAACAAAACTTTGTCCTTGGACTTGGTGGATGGCCATGTAGCCGGCCAATAGCACGGCCAAGGCTACGCTGTAACTATTTTTCATGTTGTTTTTTGTTTGGATTTATTTCGGATCTTTTGAAGTTGAGTTCCGGGTCAACGGGTAAACCGGGGGTCATTCTTCCCGCACGATAGTGCCTGTCACCCAGTGTACTTCGGCGTGTCCATCGGCAAAATGCCGGCTGCCTAGGGCTATCACGGTGTTGGCATCCCGTGCATGGATTGAATTGAAGAAAGCCCCTTCCTCCGGTGGTAAACCCGGGAACGGGTAACTTACATTGGAAAAGTTCCGGGCGTCACTATCCCCAACGAGTACGTACATGGTATTTTTCTTCCAGTCTGACCCGATGGTCCTGCCGCCGGTATCATGGCAGGAGAGGATCGTTTCACCGGTAGGTAACTGGATAAGGTAGGGGCCTCCCCCGAAATTTACCAAGGATTTTGGCGCCGCCAGGTATCGCGATACCCCCGTGGGATTTTCGAATCGATCTTTTAAATTGGAGTGAAGTACCCAGGGAGAGTCCCTGTTGCCGACAGATTCAATCGCAAATACGATGCCTTTACCCTCCCGTAGTACCAGCGGCACGGCCATACCATCACGCTTACCGGTGGTATACGCCACAGACCTGGGAATGCTCCAAGATAGCCCGGCATTTTCGGACCGGACCATAAGGATCTCCTGTTCGACCTGGTCGGCTACCTGCCACCAACGGGCCTCGCTGGAATAGAACACCAGGATATCTCCCCCGGGATGTTCTATCATGGCGGGCTCCCACGAACGCCCATAGGCTACCACACGCGGGGCTGACCAGGTCTCCCCGCGATCATCACTGTGCATGACCTGGATGTTATTGTGCTGGTTGTCGTCTGGGTTACCACGTCCTGTAAAAGCCAGAAGTATCCTGCCATTTCTTAATTCCAAAAATTCGGGGTTGGCGAAGCCAAAATAGTTAGGGTCTACATCGGCCATGAGTACCTGTGTTTCGCTCCAGGTCTGGCCGTTATCAAAACTCTTCCTAAGGTAAAGATTATCCCATTCGTTATCCCTTGGGCCACCATGGTACGCTAAGAATAGGGTGTCGCCTCCAAGTCCCAGCATACGCGGATAGTCTGCGCTATATACGTCATGAGATACTTTTCGTGGTGTTCCCCATTCGATATGATGGATGGGTTTGCCAGGCGTGATCTTTTCGATCACCCATTGGGTAGTATCTTCATCGGGCTCTTCGTTTGGCCCTGGCGCCACGGCCTCATCTTCCGAACTACAGGTCCAAATTCCAACCGATAATACTACCAACAGGTACCGAATTTGCTTTTCTGTCGCTTTCACGGGTTTCATCATTTAAAATAAGCTTCTGTACGCCCTACCGTTAGCAATTCCCACAAAGAGGCCACTGTCCATCCGGGAGCGAAGAGATCATTGTAAAATCCTTTGCCAAATTTCCCATAATCCCATTGTGTATGCTGAACTACTTCAGGGTAATAGCCCACTTTGCCAATACCCACCATATGTCCTTCGTAGGGTAGGAGCTGGGAGCGCATCGAAGAGCGGATCACTTCAGCGAAATCGGAAAACCGGGGTTCTTTTGTTTCCGAAGCCAGCCAATCGAGGATCTCGTCAAATTCGAAGATGTAAACATCGATGTGGTTGTTTTCCACGGATACATTGCCCCAGCCCCTGGATTTTAATCCTAGGTCCCCCAGCATCTGGCCCGGGGCAAACGGCACATCCCATGTATAGTACCAGCTCAAGGCAAAATACGAGGCTTTTTTCGCTTGTTCGATGTAATGCGCTTTTTCTTTCCCTTTGCTCACCTGGGCCAGGTAATACAGCGAGGTGGCCACATAAAGTGAGGCCTCTTTGTCTTCGCAATTGGCATCCAGCGTAGAGGAAAAATAATCCGCCTTGGAAATTAACTCCGCCTGTTGATAGGCAGCCACCTTCCGCGCCATCTCGAGGTAGGATTTATCCTTAAAATACTGGTAGGCCATGACAAGCGGTGGCACGGTGCAGGAAGAACTTCCTCCACTCGCATCTTTCACCTTTAGGTTATCATCAAATTTCCTGGGAAAAGAACCGTCTTCCTTTTGTAGTTTAGAAAATAGGTCCAACATTGTTTTTACACGTGATTCCCATGCCGGGTGATGACGCCCGGCGGCTTTTTCATAAGCTAGATAAAATAGTGTGGCATAGAGACCCTCGGATTGTCTTCTTATCGAAAAAACATCCGTCTCCCAATTATGATACTCGTTCACTACCTCCCGGAAAAGCCCGCCTTTTGTAAAACCATTGGCGAGGTAGCTGTCCCATATTTGGTTGGAGATATGGATCAATTCCTCGTCGTTTTGCTGGTAGCCAAACTCAAGGGAGTTAAAAGCATTGAGTAACACACGGCCTACAAAGCCTACTTCCAGCAAGGGAATCACCTCACAATCCGCCGTTTGCAGGTGTACGCCCGAATACCCTTTGAGATCTTTGGTAGACGTAAAGGATTGTTTCCAGAATTTTGCTAATACACTTTTGATCTCTTGGTCGGAAAACTCACCTGCTTTTACCGGTGCAGGCTTTTTTGTTTCCATTGAAGTAGTCCAGGACTTGGCTACAAAGTCAGAGTAATCGCCTGCTTCGAATGACCTAACGAGGTATTCTGCTGTAAACCGTTCTCCCGACCGGACCAGCACAAACGAAGTGACGGGATCGCCTAACGTGAGCTTCCTGTAATAACTATGTGGCGCTTCCTTATACGGGATAGCAAAAGACAAGAAAACCCGGTCTTTTTGCTCACCGAAACCTATTGCCCCCAGGTTCGTAGGACCCCCGAGGATCACCTCGCCGTGGTTAAGCGGCGTTAGTGCGACCTGGTCGATAGTATCCAGCCGGACCAGGTTTACTCCCTTGCCCGTCGCTTTATCATAAGCCCCGGCGAGGGGGGTACTAAGACGATCCTCACGTACGATCCAGCTTTTGCTTACCCGGGCATTAGGGGCCTTATCCGGGGAGCGCATGTTTTTCCGGTACCAAAAACCCGGGAGGTAAAACTGGGTCGCCTCGTACTGCTGTTTGTTAAGCGATAGCTTCCCTTCCAGGTTGATGTAGGCATCTTCTTTTGCTTCGATCGTAATACGAAGTACCTGGTCGCTATCCTTTGCGGTAAGCTCTTGCCTGGCCCGCACGGGTATAGCCGGGTCTGCTACCATTTCTCCTTCCTTACCGGCCAGGGAATATTGTTTCGCCGGGTTACCGGGAGTTTTGATCGACAGTGTGTAGTGTATAGGGTAATCTTGCGCATGGAGAGCAAAGCAAGTTAAAATGTAAATACACGTCAGCAAGTATCTTTTCATTATAATTTTGTAGTTCATGGGTTAGACCGGGTCAATACTCACCCGAAGGTTTCGTTAACTTTTTAAATAAAGGATGTGGTTGTCCGAAATCAGGAGTGCCATCTTCTTTCCAAAAGAAGGGTTGTATGCGTATGGAACGATCATTTCCGCAGCCCTGCCCGGCAAATGCGTTAGCATGATAAATGATCCAATCTTCCGAACCATCCGCAGATCTAAAAAAACCGTTGTGCCCGGGACCATAGGCATTACCCGCAGGATTTTGGGCAAATACGGGCTGTGGGCTTTTTTTCCATGAGCCTGGATCCATGAGATCCGCATCCTCCTGTGCCGACAGCATGCCCAGTGCATAACCGTCCGTCCAGCAACCGCCGGCAGAATACACAATAAACAGCTTATTGCCGTTTTTTAATACTTGGGGTCCCTCTGTTACCGTCGGGGTTACCCCGTTGGTTTCCCATGGCAGTACTGGTTTGATAAGTAATACACGCTCCCCGGTAGGAGTGAGGGGGTCGCTCATTTTACAGATATAGATATCTTGCCTAATGTTAGCTGCACCTTCCCACCCTGACCAGAGATAATACAGTTGCCCCTTATGCTCAAAAATAGTACCGTCAATGGCCCATCGATCACCGGGTAGCTTGAGTTCGCCTTTGTCTGTCCAGGGGCCTACAGTAGGGTCTTCATTTTCATTTTCCAGTACAAACATGCGATGATTCGCATTATTGCCATCGTCAGCTGCGTAGTACACATACCATTTGCCCTGGACGCGATGGATCTCGGGGGCCCAAAGATTTTGGGAATTAGGCCCGGTGGAGGGAGGGGTCCAGGTCACTCTTTTAAGTGCGCGCCCTAGATCAGACATTTGTTGCGTACGGTAGAGGGTTATGTTGTTCCCCGTGGTAAACGTGAGAAAATAGTACTCCTCGGTTTGAAATACCCAGGGGTCGGGGCCGTGATCGAGGATAGGGTTAAGGAAAAGTGAATCGGCCTCTTCCCCTGGCGGCTCCGGATCTAGCAACCCCTCGCTTTGCGCGGTATCATTAGTAGAACATGCCACTAGGATGAACCATAGGAACCCTGCCAAGTGTATTACGGGCATTTTTGTTGCGAATGCTGGCGGATCAAAATGCATAGACATCCTATTTTGATTTGCAGGGCACCTGTTTACCACAAGGGGTTCTGATCTAAATTAGGGTTAGCATCTACGTCCAACTGTGGGATCGGCAACAGCTCGTGTTTGCCCACTTCGAAATTGGCAAATGCGGGGTCATTGGTAGCGAGTTGTGGCCCCAGGTCTCCCCAGCGGGCAAGGTCATTCCACCGGTGGCCTTCGCCTGCAAGCTCCAGTAGGCGCTCATGTTTTAGCTGCTCTAAGAAATCAGCTTGCGACAGGTTAGGTTTTACGGTAGATAATGCCGGGAGCCCCACACGCTGGCGTACCCTGTCGACATGCTGGTAGGCAGCAGGGGTACTGTTTGTGGCATTGAGGCATTCGGCATACATGAGCAAGACATCCGCGTACCGTATGTAGCGGTAATTATTGGGGGAGCGGAACCCTTCTGCATTTTTCCAATGATCATTCAGGAATTTTCTCATCCAAACCCGCTTACTATCAGGCCCGGTCCCGTACCGTGAAGTAAAGGTCTCACCGTATATCATCGTAGCTCCGGGACCATTAATGTTCGTCGAATCATATAAAAAGCTGGCTGCTAATCGTGGGTCACGATCTCCCCCGGTAGTGAGCTCATCAAATTCGTAAATGATCCACCTCCGCATTTCTACATCAGAAAACCCGATCCCTACCGGCGCTGTAAATTGCGCGATGGAAGACCCATAGTTATGATTGGGGGTTTCTACGTCGTTATCGGTAAATTCATTGGGGTTTTCTTCAAACTGCCATTCGAAAACCGATTCTATGTTGTTTTCTGTCGTTACCAGGAAGTTTTCCCGGTAGCTGGGCATAAGATCATAAACCCCCGCGCCGGGTCCCTCGACTAACCATTGCAATGAGGGTAGGGCGGCATTGTACTCACCGAGTTGCATATATGCTTTTGCCATGAGGGCATGAGCCGCACCTTTCGTTACCCGGCCGAGATCATTTGGACTATTGTAAGTGACCGGTAGCAGGTCTGCGGCCCATTGGAGGTCTTCGATGATCTGCCGGTATACCTCTTCTTGTGTGCTGTTGGGAGGATAGTCTTGGGGCTCTGCGGGTTTCAGCATTAAAGGTACATTCCCGAACAGGGTGACCAAATGGTAGTAAAACAATCCCCTCAGCATGTAGGCCTGGCCCAAGACCTCGTCTCTTTTATCGGGGTCCATATCAATGGAAGGCACATTAGCGATCACCTGGTTGGCCCGGTTGATACCAATATAATTATCACTCCACACACCGGCTACCGGGTCGAAATTGTAATTGGGCTGGATGAAATTGTCCAGGGCATTGGCCAGCTCAAACCATGGACTCCTGCTCTCGCCGATATCGGTTCGTGCTGAGTACAACATGATCATCCATCTCGATATGGAGCCTCTGTGTAGTGTGCTGTATACGGCATTCACTCCCTGTACGGCATCTTCTGCCGACTGCCAGAAAAGTGCTACGTTGGGTTCATTGGGATTGTCCACTTCCAGGTTATCTTCACATCCCAATCCCAGCGTTACTGTCATCAATAAAATAAATATCCTTTTCATGTGTATGCGTTTAATTGTTAGCGGCCACATGGAATTCACGATAAACTTTATTTATCCTTGGTGGGTATTTCCAATGGATGTCGGGAAAAGGATGAATAAAGTTTATGTTCATTTCATATGTACTTTAGTTTTCACCGAACGGTCTTGTTTTTTAGGGCTTTTGTCCTTCTCCTGGGCTTTATGTAGGGGCTAGGATTATAGCCCATAAGGGTGTTTTGTTTAAAATTGGAACTGTAACCCGAGGGAATATACCCGGCTCGAGGGCCAGTTGCCGGCATCAAAGCCTCGCTCTAGAATTCCTGCGCCTACCACGTCAGGGTCTAACCCGGAATACCCGGTGAATGTGAGTAAATTTTGACCGCTAATGTAAATGCGGGCCTGGTCTATCCCGGATCTGCCTAATAACGCCGGGTCTAGATTGTAGCCGATCTCCAGGTTGCGAACTCTAAAGTAAGATCCATCTTCCAGCCACCGGGTGCTGTTGCTGGCATTTAGGGCAAGGGCGGGATCTCCATCCGCTACTCCTATACGTGGATCACCGGTATTGGGATTTTCTTCTGTCCAAGGCCGGATATCTTTTCTAAAGTTGGTATTTTGATATCCATCCAAGATCTGGCGGGTACCGTTGTAGATGTAATTCCCAAAAACACCCACCACCTGCAGGTTTAAGGTGAAATTTTTATATTGAGCGTTGAATTGTGCCCCGGCCTGCAATGAAGGCCAGGGTGACTTTCCGCTGTAATCACGATCCTCTTCGGTGATCTGGCCATCATCATTGACATCTACAAAACGTATGTCCCCGGGACGTGCATCATTTTGAATGACCGTACCCTCTGAATTAACATGATCCAATACCTCCTGTTCACTTTGAAAAATACCGTCTGTTTTCAGCAAGAACCACTCTGCCACGGGTCTTCCTACCTTTGAGCGTGTGAGGCCTGTTTGCAGGTAATCTATGCCTTCCCCTTGATTTCCTACACTCTCAATGATGTTGTTAATGGTGGTAAAATTACCGGATACCTCCCAAGTAAAATCCCCTTCGTGTTTACGGTAGGAGGCACTTACTTCTATGCCTTTGTTACGTATGGAGCCTGCATTTACATAAGGGTCGCCGTTGAGATTCCCCAGGTACCTGGGCAATGGGAGCTGGAGGATAGCATCGTCCGACAAAGAGTTGTAAAATTCTATCCCAAATAGCAGCCTATTGGCAAACAGACCGGCTTCGAGGCCCACATTTTGAGTGATCCGGGTCTCCCATTGAAGTTGACTATTGGCGATCCTGGCTTGGTAGGCGCCTACATAGGCTTGCTGGTCAGGTCCAAAAATGGCCCGGGCGTTACTATTTAACCTGCCGATGTGATCCCAAGACCCTACGATACCGGGAATGACCCCAAGACGCCCGTAAGAGGCGGTGAGCTTTAGGTTTGAAATGAACGATACATCGAAGAAGCTCTCTTCACTGATCCTCCAGCCTGCGGCTACTGAAGGAAAATAGCCCGTGCGATAATCTTCTGAGAAGCGTGAATTTTGATCGATACGGCCCGTGAGAGTCAGCAAGTACTTGTCTGCATATATGTAATTGATCCGTCCTAAGTACCCCAAGATGAAATTATCTTCAGGGCGCCCACCAGCGGCTACATCATCCCCTACGGCAGAGTTGATCGTGGTGAGGTACTGCCCGTTAAATTGCTGGAGCTCACTCCTCCGGGCAGAGGTGAAATCACGTTGGTTGGATTGCTGCGAGATACCCAACACCGCGTTGATCGAATGATTCCCCAGGTCTTTGTTAATATTGATCGTATGTTCGAATAATTTGCTCAAATAAGTTGAGCGGTATTCGTCAACAAAGCTTGGAATAACGGCGGCATTAAAAGACCATACGCCATCCTCCCTCACATATTTGATGTGGTCGAAGCTAACTTCCAAACCTGCATTGAACCTGTAGCTGATCCAATCCGCCAGCTCCACATTGAGATAGGCATTCCCTACAAGCTTCGAGAAGTTGTTATCCTGGTGACTTAAATTGAGGATAGCGACCGGGTTCCAAGCATAGGAGGGAGCGTTAACAGATCCAATTCCCCATCCTTCCGGGTTAATGTCCGAAATGTAGTCTTCACTTTGGACGGGTATCACCGGGAGTAGCTGGGGCATATCATAAAACGGGTTACCTTCCCCCGGGGTACGGTTGATGGTGTGGGTCAGCAAAATGTTTTCTCCAAAGGTGACCCTGCCTATTTTACTTTCCGTATTTAAGCGAAGGCTGTACCGTTCAAAATCTCTCCCTTCGAGTATGCCTTGGTTGTCATAATAACTTCCTGAGACCAGGTAAGAAGAGGTTGCCGACCCTCCTGAAATGCTTAGGTTATAGTCTTGCATGGTGCCATTCCGGATCATCTCCTCTTGCCAGTCGGTATCTACTTCGGGGTTAAAGTCTACGTCTACCAATGCCGGCGGGGTACGTCCCGAATTTTCATATTGCGTTCGTTGCATTGCGGCAAATTCTTCCGCATTCATTACCTCCCAGGTATTGGGGATCTGCTGGATGCCCCGCTTTCCTGTAAAGCTCACCTGCATGGGACCCTCTTTGCCTTTTTTCGTAGTGATGATAATCACACCGTTTGCCGCCCGGGAACCGTAGATAGCAGCTGCAGACGCATCCTTCAGTATCTGGATGGTCTCTATATCGTTGTTATTAATGGTGGGGTTAGCGTCGGCAAGCATACCATCAATGACATACAGCGGGTTTGTGTCCGCAAAACTTGCTACCCCCCTGATCTCTATCACCGATTGCTGTCCCGGGCTTCCGCCATTCCTTACGGTGACGCCGGGCGCCAGTCCTTGTAAAGATTCGGCCAACGTGTTGGTCATAACACGATTAGAGGTACTCGGGCGGATAATGGCGGTGGAACCCGTAAGGTCCTTTTTCTTTACGCCCTGGTAGCCGATGACCACGATCTCTTGTAAGGACTGGATATCCAATTCCAAAGCGATGTTAAGTACGGTTTGGTCCGTGACCTGGATCTTTTGCGAAACGTACCCGACGAAGGATACGATGAGTGTGGCCCCTTGCTCTACCACCATTGAGAACCTGCCGTCGGCATCGGTAATAGTACCTTTGTTGGTGCCTGCTATCGAAACAGCAGCTCCCGGTAGGCCCTCCCCGGTCTCGTCGACTACACGGCCCGTTATTTCGATCGCCTGGTATGCTTCATAAACTTCCGAAACACGGGTTTTGGAGGGTTTCTTACGATCCACATGGATGTTTTCGTTGACCCTCCTGAACTGTAGGCCCGTGCTACGAGAGATATCTTCCAGCAGCTCTCCCAATGCCTCGTAAGTGCCTAGGGAAACCTCGGTGTCCTTAACATACTTCGTATTGTAGGTGAATTCAAAGTCGGTTTCTTGCTCTATGGCTCGGAAGACCTGGAATAAGTATTGAGTGCCCGGGTTAATTTGGACCTTTACTTCGTAGAGGCTCTTTTGCTGCCCATTGCTTTCACCGGCATGGAGCAGGGAGGCAAACAGGGTTTGCAGAAAGACTACGTAGAAAAGGAGCTTGGACATAATGAGTACTTCCTTCAGTAGAATATTTTTCATACTTTTAAGGTGTTTTAGTGAATATTAGATGACTAAAACCAACCCTTGTAGCCGGAGTCGCCAAACTTATGGAAACAAGGGTTTTTGGTTTATGGAGTGTTGAAAACGTACCTAGTACGATTTCAACCGGTGTTATTCTTGGCTTTCATATATGCTGACTTGTTTGTTGTTTATCTCGTAATCAAAATGAGAGGTATAGCTTATCCCTCTTAACACGTGGTCTAAAGAGGCATTACTGTATCGTCCACTGTATCTTCCTTCCAGCCGGACCCCGCTCTTAATTTCTATCGTCACGCCGTACCATCGTTCGAGCTCTTTGAATACATCCCCAAGGCTTTGCTGGTCAAAGGAGAGGATCCCGCGTGTCCAGCCGGCAATTTCACCGGGGTCAAAGGAAGATAGCGCTATACGATTGGAGGATCCATCGTAGATGCCCATTTCGTTGGGGGCCAGGATACGATCCGCCGAACCTTCGGCACTTAATTGGACACGACCACTTAAGACCGCTACTGATACAAAAGGATCATCCGCATAGCCCCGGATGTTAAAGGAGGTGCCCAATACTTTGGCCAGCAGACCAGCCGTTTCTATAATGAAGGGTTTCTTTTCATTATGGGCCACATCGAAAAAAGCCTCTCCTGTCAATGAAACCGTCCGGGTGTTTTTTTCAAAAGGGACCCTGTATTCTATCGTGCTCCCTGAGTTTAGTATTACCGAAGTTCCGTCGGGGAGACTGAGGGTCTTTTTCTGACCCATTTCGGTCTCTACTAAAACCGCTTGGAAGTCTTTAGTAGGGGATTCGTTTACCGCGGCTTGTCGTACATAGCTATAAAGTATACAAAAAATAGCCACACTTGCCGCTAACCGTAAAGTGTACTTAGCTTTCCAGCGGAAGCCCTGTGAATTTTTTCGTTGATTTACCTTTAACAGGTGCTCGAGGACCTCGCTGTATTCTTTGTCGTCTAATGCGTCTTTTTTCTTATAAGTAAGGGAGGAGATGATCTCACGAGCCTGCTGAATGGTTTCCCTTTTGCCCGGGTTGGCGGTAAGCCACTGTTCCCAAAAATGGGAAGACTCTATACCAGGATCCAGGATCCATCCGACAAAGTATTCATCTTGTAAAAAGTCTTGTAGATCAAAGTCTTTATAGTCCATGAGCTGGTGATGCCGAAGCTTTCAATTGTATAAAGCTCGATATACCCAAGATGACCATAGGGAGGATGAAAATTTTAATGTATTGTAAAGAAAAGGTTGTTTTGTTAGAGAATTGTTTATTAGAAGCTTATTCTGCTAAAGATTTCATAATCGAAACAGCAATGGCAAATAGCGTTATACGATCTTTATGGGGCGTGATCAGCCCCTCGAGGGACTTTATAGCGCGGTATACTAACTCACGTGAAGATTTGGTTTTGATCCCGAGCATTTCTGCAACTTGTTGGTACTTTAATCCTTCGTAAAAGTATAAGATCAGTGCCTCTCGCTGCAAAGGTGGCAATTGGTTGAGCTTTTGGCTTAGTAACTTTTTTTTGGCCTCGTCCAATTGGCCATTGATCAATCTTACCTCGGCAGACACGGCTACTTGGAAGCCTTCACCCAGCGATATTTTTTCACTTTCTTGCCTTCGTCTGTCCTTTCGAAGGGCTTTTACCAGCCTATTGCGAAAAGCTTTCATCAGGTAAAACTTAATTGATGTAGTTGAAGAAAGCCTCTCGCGTCGCTTGATCAACTCCTCGAATAAGTCCTGGATACAATCTTTGAGTAAACCGCGATCAGGGGTAAACTGGATACCATAGTTGAATAGCTGGTTGGAATAATTGCGGTAGATATACGTCAACGCCGTCTCGCTACCGGCTTTGAACCGCTCCCAAATGAGGTCTTCCCCTTCGGTTTCAAGACTGGGCCTTAAAACAGGTTCATTCAATCTTCTCGTGGAAGATCTACCGTTAGGATGTTTGGAGTTACGGAGCATTCGTGTTTGGATTCAACCTGCCCAAAACGAGAGTTCTACCTCTTCATTTTAACAGTAAACCATATCAAATGAAAGGGTTTAGTTTAAAAATTGCAATAAACCCTACAACTATTTGATTGATTTTGAAGAATTGCCTAAGGCACATTCCAGGCTTTTCCCCGGTAGAAACAAGGTTTTCTTGGCATTTGCAGGTGGCGCAGAACAGTACAAATGGAGGGGCACTGAAGAATTTATCCATATTTATTGATGATATCTTTTAAATGTCATTAACTTTCGAGGTTGAGACGAAACAGCGCGTTTACCTTCTCTTTAATCCCAGGGGCTGGGCGGGTGAGTCCCTTACGGAGCAGGATAGCTGGACCACTGACCGTGCTTAATTTCAAAATAAAATCCATACATTATGAACTTCGGAACGATTGATATCGTCATCTTTATCGCGTACTGCCTGCTGATCATCGCGGTAGGCCTACTCGTGTCGCGTGAAAAAAAAGGACATGAAAAAGACTCCAAAGACTATTTCCTGGCCAGCAAGGCCCTCCCCTGGTGGGCCATAGGGGCGTCACTCATCGCTTCTAATATTTCAGCGGAGCAGTTTGTGGGCATGCAAGGTTCCGGTTTTGCCATGGGGCTGGCCATTAGTACCTACGAGTGGATGGCCGCAGCTACCCTTATTATGGTCGGCATATTCTTTCTGCCGGTGTTCCTGGAAAAGCAGATCTATACCATGCCCCAGTTTTTGGAAAAAAGATACGACAGCCGTGTTCGGACCAGCTTAGCGGTGTTTTGGCTGTTGCTCTATGTTTTTGTTAATCTCTCGTCGGTGCTGTACTTGGGAGCTTTGAACCTAGAATCGATCTTGGGAATCGATTTTACACTGGGCATGATCGGTTTGGCTGCGTTTGCGGTGATATACTCCCTCTATGGAGGCCTTAAGGCAGTTGCCTGGACGGATGTGGTGCAGGTAGTTTTTCTCGTTATCGGGGGGCTGTTTACGGCTTATCTATCCCTCCAGTTGGTTGGAGAAGGAGACTTTCTCAAAGGTTTGGGAGACTTAAGAAAGGAAGCTGCGGACCACTTTACCATGATCTTTGAAAAAGGTGAGTTCATGATCCCTGATGGTCAAGGAGGTAAAAAAGATGCCTACCTGGACCTCCCGGGACTTACCGTACTTTTCGGGGGTATGTGGATCGCCAATATTGGCTACTGGGGGTTCAATCAATACATTACGCAACGTGCTTTGGCGGCCAAAGACATTCATCATGCGCGGAACGGGTTGGTTTTTGCCGGGTTTCTCAAGCTTTTAATGCCTTTGATCGTAGTGATCCCCGGTATTGCCATGTATGTGCTGGTAACGCGTGAAGGTGGGGCCGGGGAGTTTACCGCGGCTATGACGGACAACACTACGGGCATAGTTAAATCGGACAAAGCCTATCCCGTACTATTAAACATTCTTCCTGTTGGCTTAAAGGGGTTGTCTTTTGCCGCTTTGACGGCCGCCATCGTATCTTCCCTGGCCTCCATGATCAACAGTACCTCTACGATCTTCACGATGGACATTTATAGAAATTATATTAACAAAAATGCATCAGAAGGAAGTTTGGTCGTTACCGGTAGGGTAGTAGGAGTGATCGCTTTGGTGCTGGCAATGTTAACGGCGCCGCAGCTCACTAGTTTTGACCAGGTATTCCAGTTTATCCAAGACTTTTCCGGCTATGTTACGCCGGCCGTGGTGGCTATCTTTATGATGGGGATCTTCTGGAAACGAACTACTGCGAACGCCGCTTTGATCGTCGCGGTTCTGGCTATCCCCCTTTCCTGGGCCTTTGGGCTAGTAGAAGGGCTGCCCTTCCTGGATAGGATGGGGATCGTTTTCGCGCTGCTGCTCTTCCTGATGATGGGCGTGAGTGTGATGGATAAGAAGCACGACTTTTCCAAAGCTGTGCAGATCGACAAACCCTGGTTGCGTTACGGTATGATCGGGATCATTATGGCTACGATCGGCGTGCCCATCTATCATGGATTAGAGTTGCTGGACATGTCTTATCTCGTTCGGGGGATAATCACCATCGCTATCATGGGACTTATGCTTTGGGCCTTGTTGAAGTTCCAAACGAAGGCAGAGTCAGAGGGAGAGACCCAAGAAGCAATGGATGAGAGCTGGTTTGAGTTAAGCGGCTCTTTTGTAGCGGCCTCCATCCTGATCTGTGGACTATTAGTAGCATTATATTGGATATTTTGGTAAATATGAATTACAGTTATTTCGAACAAGAGTTTCAAAAGAAATACGGCCGGCAACCTATCATCGTTAGGTCCCCGGGACGTATCAATATTATTGGTGAACACACCGATTATAACCAAGGTTTTGTACTTCCTGCCGCGGTGGATAAGGAAATTGTATTGGCGATGGCCAAAAATGATTCTGACACCATCCGGGTCACTGCTTTAGATGTTGGTGAAGAGGTAGAGTTCCGTACGGACCAGGCAGACCAGGTCGAAGAGCCTTGGGCCAAGTATATTGCGGGAGTTTTGTTGCAATTCCAAAAGCTTTCCCTGGATATAAGAGGCTTTGATTGTGTTTTTGGAGGTACCATCCCGTTAGGAGCGGGGATGTCTTCATCGGCTGCATTGGAATGCGGGATAGGGTATGGTATGGCTCGCTTATTCGATCATGAGCTAGACCCTCTTACCTTGGTAAAAGCGGCGCAACGGGCTGAAAATGAATTTGTCGGGGTGAAATGCGGTATTATGGACCAGTTTGCCAACGTTTTTTCCAAAGAGGGGCATGTGATCAAACTGGACTGCCGTGACCTTCGTTACGAGTATTTTCCTGCCGAGCTGGACACCCATACCCTCGTCCTTTTTGACACCCAGGTCAAACATTCACTTGGCTCTTCGGAATATAACGTGAGGCGGAAGGAATGTGAAGAAGGTGTGGAAGTGATATCAAAACACTATCCCAATGTGACGTCGCTACGAGATTGCACGCTTGAAATGCTGGAAAAGGCGAAGGCAGGGATGACGGGGAAAGTAGCGGACCGGTGTGAGTATGTGATCAGCGAGATCTCCCGCGTAGAGCAGGCATGTGAGGCACTACAAGTGAAAGCTCTCGATGAACTCGGCAGGCTTATGTATGAGACCCACGACGGCCTTAGTCAAAAATATGAAGTAAGTTGCGTAGAATTAGACGTATTGGTAGATCTCACGCGATCTATGAATGCTGTGGCCGGGGCCCGTATGATGGGGGGAGGTTTTGGTGGATGCACCATCAACTTGGTAGATAAAACTCATCGTGATACGGTTATTTCACAGGTGAAATCAGGGTATGCCGAAAAGTTTGGTCATGAACCTAAAGTCTATGAAGTTAGCCTCGCAGAAGGCACAGGAACGGCAGAGGAGTATGCTTTGAAATAAAAATAGAGGTACTAGGTTAACCCTTTCCGGGAATTAACGTAAAGTATTTTATTGATTAATAAATAGCTGGTTTTCAATAATTTAAATTCATTAAATGAAATAAGTTATTGAAAACCGAAAACCTCTAGAGTCAAGGTAAAATATAGCTCCCCGGCTTAGCGGGATCAACCTGTTTAAACTTCCGCGAGCAAGGGAATTGTGATAAAATGTACACAGTAACAACCGTTAGATTCGTTGTTACTGTGTCCCAAACCTAAAAAACATGTTATGGCTACCACGATCAAAGACATAGCTGCCGCGTTAGGCTGCTCACCCTCTACGGTGTCCCGGGCTCTCCATGATCATCCACAGATCAATGAAGGCACGAAAAGGGCCGTCCGTGTCATGGCTAAGAAAATGAACTTCCAGATCAACCAGGTGGCTGCGGGATTGAGGAAACATAAAACATTCTGCATTGGAGTGATCGTCCCTAATATTTCCAACTATTTCTTTTCAGCCACCCTAAGTGGTATCCAGGAAGTGGCTTCTAACCGGCAGTACCAAGTCTTGATCTGCCAGACCAACGAATCCGTCCAGGAGGAAGAGCGATATGTACGGGCATTATCAGCCGGCCGGGTAGACGGTATCCTGCTTTCTGTATCACAGTCGACTAAAAAGTACCTTCACCTTACCGATCTCTTGCAGCAAAAGATACCCTTAGTACTTTTTGATCGGACTACCGATAAATTAGATGTATTTAAGGTGGAAGCAGAGGACTACCAAGGAGCCTACCGTGCGGCAGAGCATCTCATCGATAAAGGCTGTAAGAAAATTGCAATGCTGGCGGGACCGGAGAACTTGATCAATAGTCAAAACAGGCTAAAAGGTTATAAAGATGCACTGAAAGAGCATGGCCTGGGGGTAAGTAATTCCCTAATAAAGGTATGTGACTTTGATAAATCGAAAGCGAAAGAGGCTACCATACAGCTATTTTCTACTACGCATGATATTGATGGCGTTTTTGCGGTCAATGATGAAATTGCCGTAGAATGTATCTTGACTTTAAAATCAATGGGCCTTAAAGTACCTCAGCAAGTGTCCGTCGTAGGGTTTGGTAACTATCCCATTGCTCAAATCGTAGAACCCTCGCTGAGCACCGTTAGTCATAACCCTTACCTGATCGGTTACAAAGCCGCTCAAAATATTATGGGACAGATCCACGAAGAACATGGCGCTGCTGTCAATGACAGTATGAGAGAGTTAGTGGGATCTGAACTGATCGTAAGGGATTCCACTAACCGGTAATTCTAGCCCCAAGAGAACGTAGGATCAGTATAACCCATTAACGGTTTGTACCATATTCTCTTTGGTGATAAAGTAACCTTGCTGCATCAAACCGTCGAGGATCTCATCGTCGGTAACATGCAGGTTAGAAAAGTCTTTTGACAACTCCCCGGCTATCGTGGTGCTTTTCCAGTGCATCCAATCTTCACAAGTTTCTGTTGGCAAATTATCTCCTTTTGGATCGGATGAGAATGCAATCATCGATCGATTTGTAGAGCAAAAGAACATATGCGCCGTTATTATCACTACCATATTCCACAAAATTTCAAGCCATTCTATTTCGTCACAAACACAAAAGTAATCGTATTTTTTTATTTTTTGTAATTATTTCAATATAATATTTGATATTCATTTGTTTTTTACACGCCCAGTTACACCATGATCATGACCCTGAAGGGATTAGCCGCGAGTTAGTGTTCAAAATGATCAAACACCTTAAGTTCATCCAGACTTGATCTTACGCAGGATACGATCAAAGTGTGCCGCAATTGAATTGTGTAAAGAATCAGAATTAGCCGTTCATTTGCCCCTGTTGGTGTAAGCCAATACCTGTTTTTTTAAATGACAAATTGGTATTTAATTAATTGATATCCAGGTATTTAAATAAATATTATTTTCCCTGCCAGTGCCCCTAACATAATTGTCGGCCTATAGTTGTAAAATGCTGCTCTAATTCCGTAAATTCGCATAATTTTTTGACAAACAGGAGTTAAGATAATCAATGGCTGACGGAGACAACGAGAACCTGCCGGGAGGTAGGCAGGGCATTATACCCATTAATATTGAAGATGAAATGAGAGGGGCTTACATAGATTATTCTATGTCGGTCATTATTTCACGCGCACTTCCTGACGTTCGAGATGGGTTGAAACCTGTTCACCGCCGCATACTTTACGGTATGCTGGAATTAGGAGTGAACTACAATAAGCCTTATAAAAAGTCTGCGCGTATCGTAGGAGAAGTATTGGGTAAATACCATCCCCATGGAGATACAGCAGTTTATGATTCTATGGTACGTATGGCGCAGGAATGGTCGTTGCGCTACATGCTCGTAGATGGTCAAGGGAATTTTGGAAGTGTAGACGGCGATTCTCCCGCGGCGATGCGCTACACAGAAGCGCGGCTCAAACGAATTGCCGAAGAATTATTAGCAGATATCAATAAGAATACGGTTGATTTTCAGCCTAACTTTGACGACTCTCTCAAAGAGCCTTCCGTGCTCCCGGGTAAGATGCCGAACTTACTGGTGAACGGGGCTTCCGGGATAGCGGTAGGAATGGCCACGAATATGGCGCCGCATAACCTTACCGAGGTAGTAGAGGGAACGATCGCCTACATTGAAAACAATGACATTACCGTTCCCGAATTAATGCAGCATGTAACAGCCCCGGACTTTCCTACCGGTGGCATTATTTATGGCTTTGCCGGGGTAAAAGAGGCATTTGAGACCGGGCGTGGGCGTATCATTATGCGGGCTAAGGCTGACTT
Organism: Fulvivirga sp.; assembly: GCA_028280565.1. GTDB lineage: Bacteria > Bacteroidota > Bacteroidia > Cytophagales > Cyclobacteriaceae > Fulvivirga. Next base: position 6,105 of record JANQLQ010000329.1, on the reverse strand, counting down.
TGAAACTACCAAGACCGGTAAAGAGCAGATCATCGTTACGGAGATCCCCTACATGGTCAATAAGGCCAGTATGATCGAAAAAACGGCGGCCTTGATCAACGAAAAGAAGATTGAGGGCATTTCCGATATCCGTGATGAATCCGACCGGCAGGGGCTTAGGATCGTATATGACATCAAAAAGGATGCGATCCCCAATATCGTTCTCAACCATCTGTATAAATATACCCAGCTCCAATCCTCCTTTGGGGTGAATAACATCGCCTTGGTCAAAGGAAGGCCGCAAACGCTGAACCTCAAAGACCTTATCCAGCATTTTGTCGACCACAGGCACGAGGTAGTGACCCGGCGTACCCAGTATGAATTAGATGAAGCAGAGCGCAGGGCCCACATCCTGCAAGGGTACTTGATCGCTTTAGATAACCTCGACGAGGTGATCGAGTTGATCCGAAACTCAAGGGACCCCGAGATCGCCAAAACTGACCTCATGAAAAAGTTCGAGCTTTCGGAGATCCAAGCTAAGGCAATCTTGGAAATGAGATTGCAAAGACTTACGGGCCTGGAAAGGGAAAAGATCGTAAAAGAATACGAGGAGGTACAGCTACTGATCACTGATCTGAAGGATATCCTCGACAAGTTTGAGCGTAGGATGGAGATCATCAAAAATGAGTTGATCGAGATCAAGGATCGCTATGGCGACGAGAGACGGACCCAAATCGTGCATAGCGCTGATGACCTCACCGTGGAAGATATGATCCCTGATGAGGAGATGGTGATCACCTTTTCCCACCAAGGATATGTAAAAAGAACACCGCTTACCGAATACAGGACACAGAGCCGGGGAGGCGTAGGATCACGGGGAGTGATCACGAAAGAAGATGATTTTACCGAGCACCTCTTTATCGCTTCTGCGCATAACTACCTCCTTATTTTTACAGAATTTGGGAAAGTATTTTGGAAAAAAGTCTATGCGCTTCCCGAGGGAACTAAGACCTCGAAGGGGCGTGCCATACAAAACCTGATCAACATTGAGTCGGGCGACAAGGTAAGAGCCGTGATCAATGTTAAAAACCTCTCCGACGAAGAATATATTAATAACAACTTCGTGGTCATGTGCACCGAGAACGGTACGATCAAGAAAACCACGCTGGAAGCCTATTCCAGGCCACGCCAGAACGGTATAAACGCAATCACCGTGAAAGATGGCGATCGACTGCTCGAGGTGAAACTTACCAACGGGGAAAATCACATCGTGATTGCCAAACGTATGGGGAAAGCCATACACTTTGACGAGTCGGATGTACGCCCTATGGGACGTATGGCCTCGGGTGTCCGTGGGGTCACGCTAGAAGGTGAGGAAGACAAAGTGGTGGGTATGGTCTGCATCGCCAGGGAAGATGCCAACCTGCTCGTGGTCTCGGAAAAAGGATATGGGAAAAGGTCGTTGATTGAAGACTACCGCATTACCAAACGCGGCGGGAAAGGAGTGAAGACCATCAACATCACTGATAAAACTGGCAAGCTTGTTGCGATAAAGGAAGTCATCGACACCGATGACTTGATGATCATTAACCGGTCCGGCATTACCATCCGGATGGCCGTGGAAGACCTTCGTGTCATGGGAAGGGCGACACAGGGCGTTAAATTGATCCGTTTGAATGAAAATGATGAAATATCCTCGGTAGAAAAAATCGAAAGGATAGAGGTGGACGAGGACAGCGAGGATGAAGATAACAGCACTGAAACGGGTAAAACAGAAGAAAAAGAATAACTTTGCATTAAACTTGAAAAATAACACTATGAGACAATTACTTATCTTGCTGGTTGTTTTTTCGTTGGCGATAACGGCGGAAGCTCAAAAAAAACCTAAGATCAACCAAGCAGAAAAAGCCCGCTCTGAAGGGGATCTCGGTACTGCCAAAGAAATTATTGATGCGGCGATTGAGTACGAAAAAACGAAAACAGACGGTAAAACGTGGTACTATCGGGGCCTTATCTATGCCTCTTTGGACACGACTACCAATCCACAATATCAAAACTTATCTAGCAATCCTTTAAAAACAGCTATGGAAGCCTTTACCAAGGCCGATGAGCTTCAAAAAGGGAACAGCGAATACTATATTTCCGATGGCAATGGGCTGCCTATGTTAAAGACCCAGCAGCTCCAGACCCTTTGGGGCTTTTACCTGAACAAAGGGGTAGAAGCTTACCAAGCGGACAAAAAGGAAGAAGCACTCACCTGGTTGGATAAAACGAAAGTAGTTATGCCTAAAGATACTACCGGGTATATTTATGCAGGTAGCATAGCCCTTTCAGCACAAAACTATGATGCCGCTTCTGAGAATTATTACACACTGATCAATGATTTGGATTTCCATTCAAAAGATGCGTACAATTCATTGATCTACATTGAAGGAACGGTGAAGAAGAACGATACTAAATCGCTGGAAATCATACGAAAAGCTAAAGATAAATTTCCTGATGACTTGGATTTTGCGAAATCAGAAGTGGCAACGTTGATCAAATTAGGTAAGTCTGATGAGGCCAAAGTAGGGCTTGAAGAGGCCATAGCCAAGGAGCCCGATAACGCTGCCCTGTATTTCCAACTCGGGATCATGGAAGAAGAGCTAGGCAACAACGAGGAAGCAAAAAAGGCATATGCTAAGTCGACGGAAGTAGATCCGAATTATTACAATGCTTCGTTTAACATAGCGGTTCTTTATTACAACGAAGCGGTCAACTTGATCACAGAAAAAAATAACCTAGGCATCTCTAAAGATGACATGCAAAAGGCGGAGAGTATGCAAAAGGATATCGATGAAAGACTAAAAGCAGCGATGCCTTACTGGGAAAAGGTACTAGAGCTAGAGCCCGAAGAAAGGACTGCCTTGGAGACCTTACAATACATCTACATGCAAGAAAAGCTGTATGATAAAGCTGAAGAAATGAAAAACAGGCTTGAGGCGCTGGGATCAAATGAAGGAGGAGAGTAAAAGCTTTTAAAAATATACTCAAAGAGGTTGTCGTAAAGGCAACCTCTTTTTTTGTGTCCTATTTTTTATGACCAAGATCCATCCTTTATCTACTTGATGGTAGAGGGTCAAATCTCTAATTTATGTTAATTTTAATTAGGATTTGGATACGTAAACATCAGTGGCATATGGGAAACAGCAATTATAAACGCCGGGGGAGACGAAAATTCATTAAAAAAAGCACCTTCATCGCCGGGTCATTGTTGATGGCTCATGGGGTAAATGCTGTCCCGGGGTGTTCAGTTCCTCGAAAAAAGGAAGTCTTGGGCGTAGCGTTAGTGGGGCTCGGTTATTACAGTACAGACCTGTTGGCCCCGGCGTTGCAGCAAACAAAGCATTGCAAACTTACCGGCATCGTTACGGGTAGCCCCAGTAAGATCCCGGTTTGGCAGCAAAAGTATGGTATCCCGGATAAGAACGTTTATAACTATCAAAACATGGACGCCGTGGCAGATAACCCGGACATCGATGTGCTTTATATCGTTCTTCCCACCAGTATGCATAGTGAATATACCATAAGGGCCGCTAATGCCGGTAAACACGCTTGGTGTGAAAAGCCCATGGCCATGACAGCGGCCGAATGTACAGCGATGATCAAGGCATGCCAGGATAATAAGGTGAAGCTGAGCATAGGCTATCGTATGCAGCATGAGCCTAACACCCAAACGCTGATCACTTGGTCAAAGACAAAACCTTACGGGAACATCGCAGAAGTAACGGCCCGGGCGGGGTATTATGATGGACGGCATGATCATTGGAAGCAGCAAAAAGCAATGGGAGGGGGAGCCATGTATGATATGGGGGTATACCCGCTGAACGCGGCACGCTATTCCACGGGAGAAGAACCGATTGCCGTTACCGCGCGCCATGAGACGAACCGGCCGGAGATCTATCATGAAGTGGATGAAACCACGTATTTCTCCTTGGAGTTCCCCAGTGGAGCTACTGCCAATTGTGTTACCAGCCTGGGCATGGGGATGAACGAGTTGCGGGTAGAATGTGAAAAAGGTTGGTACGAATTGAGCCCGTTCCAGTCGTATAGTGGCATCCGGGGAAAGGCAAGTGATGGTACGTTATTGAACAAAACCGTCCCGAACCAGCAGGCGAGACAAATGGATAATGATGCGCTTGCCATTATTAATGACCAGCCCGTACTGGTTCCCGGTGAAGAGGGGCGAAGAGATATAAGGGTAGTCGAAGCCATTTATCGATCCGCGGCCCAGCAAAAAAGAGTTGAGCTGTAAATGGGTATTGGATGTTAATACTTTAACAATTACATAATATTATAGTTTTTAAATAATTGATTATCAATTTTTTATATAAAAATTTACTCGAGTTAATTTTTACTAATTAGCTTCTAGTCACACCTTTTTAAAGCAATCAAAGGCAGGCTGGTCCTTCATTTACATTGGAGTCTTGATAGTTATATACTCGAAAATTAGATTGGATAATAAACGTCCATTTTTAGCAAATTAGGCTTCATTTTTAAGATGTTCCGGGTAGTACGAACCTCTCAATGAGTAGTTTAAGCGGGATTTAGTGGTTCTAAGTCCGTGTCATTTTCTTTTGCACTCCCATGCCATAGGCATCCCTCAATGCTATTAAGCTAAGGATTTCGGGATAACTGAGACAGGCTGAAGCGTGTTAGCAGTTGATGTAAATTTCAGAGGGGTTCTGCCCGAGGGCATAGGGTTTCACCTGCCCATTTGAAGAGCCTATTGTACCGGGGCGATATGTATTGCTTGGTCTTTTGGGAGTGACCCTATTTATGAAATGGCGTTATCCTGCCCTTTTTGTTGAGGTAGCGGGTATCTCGGACGAATTGCCTGTCGGGCTTTACGGCAACAAGGCAAGCCGATAGGCTTGTGATAAGCTCATCCAACACGTCTCCAATTTCCTCAAGAAGCAGGATGTTGATCATCTTGGCCCTCAAAAACCGGTAAGCATTCTTCCAGTTGTACTTATATTGCCACTTGCGATGGGCGGTTTTTTCCTTAATCACATCGTCAGCGGCTAATCCTATGAGGCTGACCATGTTGATGTAAAAAATGTGCGCGTAAAACTCTTGGAAAACCCCACGGGTCTTCTTACACCCAAAATGCTCTAGTTTCATCTTAGGCTTCAAATTCTTAAACCCCTCTTCTACTCCCCATCTCAACTGGTAAAGTTCATCCAAGTCTTCGGTGGTATAGGTGGCTTGGTCACATAAGCTGGTGACCAGCAATTCGATTTCCCCGGTTTTCAGTGGAATTTTAACCACACGAACCCTCATAGGTCCAGGATCCAGCCCATGTTTCCGGCAGCTTTCTTGCTCCCTTGGACTGGGGTCCCAAACGGTGATAAAATCGGTGCGCTTATCCTTTAGGGCTCGCTTGGCAAAATTAGAATTGTTCAACCCAAGGCGTACACAAAACGAGAGATGCCCACCAGGGAGCTCTTTTAGGGTGCAGAAATTACCGAAAGCCCTATCGAGGATAATAATTTCCCTATCCCTTCCTAGGGAAGGTAAGCAATCCCTCAAGAGTACTTTTTCGCCACACTCCATCTTAGCGAGTCGGCTCTCTACCACGAAATCATTGAGCACATCGTAAAGAAAAAATACCCGGCCCAGGTAGCGGTTGATCCCCTTATCATTGGTGGAATGAATGCCGAAATACTCCTTTATGTCCTTAGAGGAAGGTAGGTTGAGGGTGCTGCCATCTCCTGCCAGCAGCACATGGCCTTTCCATACCTTCTTCTCCGAAGTGCGATACGTATCGGACACCCATTGGCCTAGATCTTTAAAAAAGGCCGGGCGAATCTTATAACGGGCCTGTGTAAAAGCACTCCCGGTCACCACACGGGTAGTCAGGCCTGGTAGCAAGGCGTGTAAGTTGTATTCCACCGACTCCTTAAAAAGGTGTAAAATGCTGGTCGCTACGGCAGGAAACGAAAGGGGACAGGAACGGGTGAAATCCGTCGAAGACTCCCTGTATCGTTCAATGGTTTCCGGGGAATTTAAAAAATCAAAGATTTTTTTTTGAAGGTCCGCAAGTTTCCTTCTTACTAGCTTCTTTTAGTGCTATCTTCATGGTAA
>JANQLQ010000276.1 GCA_028280565.1 Fulvivirga sp. | reverse complement strand
TTTTGCGCGCCCAAAAGAAAACGAAACAAAAGAAAAGGGCGCCAGCAACAAAGCCCATTTTCCCCTCGAAACGCGCTATCCAACCCCTATGGCCTGCTTACCCGCATGCCTCAAATGTGCCGCGCTGTTCCTGGATGTCTCCCCTCCACACGCCATTTGAATTTTCAATGGTGCCCTAAATTTGACTGGAGACCCGTGAAATGATGTGTTCCTGTACTCCATCAAAAACGAAAAAGACCTTCTTTATCGTCATTCCTGCCTGCCTTGCAGGGTGAGCGATGCGCGAGAGCAGGAATCTGCTGTGTTGTTGAACGTGAATCTTCTTTTGAGTGTACTGGGTTTTCGTTTCATGACTTCGCAGATTCCTTGTCACGCCTAGCCCAACGCATAGGCTGCAAGGGAATGACGAGGTTAGGAAGTAAGGAATGACCTTCTTAGGTATGGGTGTTGGATGGATTTAGCCCAGGATGTTGATCACCCATTCTTTGCAACTCGCTGGTACTAGGTTTAAAAATAACCTCATTATCAATTATTTAAACCTGGTAAAGTAGTATTAGTGTCATCCCTGTTCCTCAAATACTTTCCTCCCCTCAAACCTCTTTCGTTTCTATTTGACGCAAATAGTTCATTTTTTCAATTAGGTCACCGGTAATTGCTACTACCGCCGGCTTTGGGATCCCGTCTTCATCAAATGGCCATTTACTGGTTGGGCTTCCTAAATCCGTGGTTTGTTCGCCAGGGTGCTGCACACTTAAGAAAAGTGTTTTTCCATCGGGCGAAAACCACGGCCCCGTAAGTTCCGAATCACGGGGTGCGGAAGCTACTCGTATTACTTTGCCCTCATCTTTACCGTACCTGGGAACTACGAAAAGGCTGTTGTTCTTAAACGGCATATAAGGTCCGTCTTCTTTGTTCATGGCGCTCCCGGACATATCAGAAGTTATCCACAGGTTCCCGGATAGGTCAAAAGCGAGGTTGTCTGGACAGGAGAATCCATTTTCCTCTCCACCGGCTAGGTAGGTGGAAGCGTTAAAGGTCAAAGCATCGAACTTTCCATTCGTTTCTTCAATCTTTAAAATAGATCCGTGGTGGTCATTTTTCTTCTTATTGTTGGTGAGTGATACCAACACATTTCCTGTAATAGGGTCAATTTCAATATCTTCGGGCCTATTCAGTTCAGTAGCCCCAAGTAGCTTGGCTGCCTCGCGCACCCTAACCAGCACTTCCGTTTGGTTTTTGAATTTTTCCTTTAAAACGGGCTGGCTTTCCCAATCTAAGGAGAGCCATTTTCCATTAATGGTGTCTGCAACATAAAGTGTACCCTCTTTCAGTGAGCCAGGGGTAGAAGAGACAAACTTATACAAATGCTCATCTATTTTATCATCCCCTGAATAGGCGACAATGCGCTTATCTTCTAATTCATACAAGGTACAGCACTCATGAGCAAACCTGCCTAGGGCAATATGTTTTTGTGCTGATCCGTCTTTAGGGTCGATCTCCACGACCCATCCGTAGTGCTCCGGGGGATAATTGTAAAAGGCTTCCCAACCGTAAAGACTCGGTACTTTCGAGGGCACATTGTTTTGGTCATAAACTGTTTCTCCGAAACAGCTGTGATAATTCTCCTCGCAGGTAAGAAATGTATTCCAAGGAGTAATCCCGCCTGAACAATTGCTGTGTGTACCTATGGCAGTGGTTTTCCCTGCTATGGGGCTATCCCAGTTTAAGGCTATAGGTGTTTTGGCCGTGATTCGCCTGTTATGAGGATCATTCTTGACTACTTTCCACTTCCCATTTTCTTGCTTTACTCGTACGATACTCCCCCCAACAGCATACATCTCTTTGTCTACTTGCTCTACGGTGCGATGTTCTGCGGGATTGTCATATTGCCTGTGGTCAAAGCCGGATACAAACAGGGGGTTAATATATTCATGATTTACCCATAATAGTCCATCTTTTGGATTGTTTTTATCCAAAGGGATGAAACATGTAAAATCATTGTTAAACCCAAAGGAGTCGCTACCCGATATCTTGTCCCCCCATTTAATGACCGTATGGTAGTTTAACCCGTTGGCAAGTAGTAAATCATCCTGGTCTGATGGCAGCAGGTTCTCTAAGACTAAGTCGCTAAGCCGTTGAAGGCCTTCCTTCCCCGTTTTGCTAAACGTTTTAGTAGGAGTAGTTGTGTTCCCACAGCTCATTAAAAAAGGGGGCAGGGTTGCGGCACCTAAACTGGCCTTACCTAGGAAAGAAATGAATTTTCTTCGATCGTACATGAGTATTTTGTTAACGGTTAAAAACTAATTGACCACTGGAATGACTAATTTGAAAACGGATGACCTAGGTAGGTCGTCCCACTCGTTATTTCGCGTTAAGTACCCGGGACACCTCCAGCGGCCTGTCTGTGGCGATGATATTCGCTCCATTTTCTATATAAGTTAAGTAAACACTATCATCACCTTTCGCTGAAGCTCTTTTATCCAGGTTCCCCAAGGTTCCTAGGATGGTTTTAATGCCCAATTTTTGAAGTTTTTCATAATGGGCCGGTTCGGGTTCCCGGGTGCCAACAAAGCCTAAAAGGTTTCGTTGAGGGATCCCGGACCTGGCAATTTGTTCTAAGGCCCCATCATCTCCAGCAGAAACAGAAATTATAATACTTGGGTTCATGGAATAGACCAATTCTGCATCTTGAATTCGATAAGTGATGATCGCCGCATAGGAAGTGGCATCCAACTTTTCTACAGCGGCCACCACTTTTTCAAAAGGTACACCTCTTTTCACGTCAAGTGTAAAAAGTACTTTCCCTTTTCCCCATAACAAGACCTCGTCCAGTGTAGGGATATGAAAAGAAGTAGTATTCCCTGTGTTATCCACCAATAGCAGATCCTTTATATCATCATACCCCTTATCGGTTACATTGCCTTTGCCGGTGGTCGTACGATCCAGGGTTTTGTCATGCATGAGTATCAGCACACTGTCCTTGGTAATGGAAACATCGCACTCAATCATGGTAGGGACCTGGTCCACAATGTTTTGAAAGGTTTCAATTGCATTTTCGGGAAAACCTGGATAAGGACCACCCCGATGCGCGCTGATCAATGGTTGGGGATCTTTGAGCCACTGCTCAAAAGAGGTAATCGCCTTAACCGTGCTCGTCTTCTGACTGCCTGCGGCTATAAGATTCCCGGTTTTTGATTCTTTGGTAGGAGATTGGCAACTCCATAACAATAGGCAATAGCTAAGAAGGATGAATATATTTTTAGTCAAATGCATCACAATAGGTTTCAACCTGGTATTAAAGACGAAAAAAAGTAAAATGTATGGTACAACTGTTTATTATTTAATAATTAATAAATCCAGGTAGGGTAAGCATACCTATAACATGAGCTCGATATAAAAATGGGGCTAGATTAAATCGTAAAGAAGACCCCTTAGTGATGCTTTGAGCTTTCGTGCCTAGGTGGCGGAGGAAGCTTCGCCACCCAGGCACAAATGCACTAAGGTCCCCAAGCGTACTCGCCAAAACTACCCTAGGTAACATCAAACTAGTAAATGGTGATCGAGTCCAGGTTACTACCCAGTTTAAAGAATGTGAAAGTATTCAAAGCCTCATTTTAAGCCTAGTCTACAATGATTTTTAATCGAATCCAGGTCTATATTAATTCAACAGGAATACCAAGCGAAGTGAGATAATCGTTTTCTTACTTGAATGTATTGTTGATAACAGGTTCGAGAGGATCAGTAGGACAGGTAATATCAGTGTCTCTTCATTAGAATTCTTAAAATGTACTAGAGGTTTTTGATGTCAATGACTTCAAAATTCCTGGCATCAAAGTAATCATCCAATCCATACTCCGTATTGATTATGATCCCCCCTAGAAGAGCTACTTTTTCAACCGGGAATTCGCCTTTACATGACGTTAAATGATCATAGATCTTTTGGTTGATAATTTCATAAGTCGCTTCGGTAATCGCTTTTTCAGGGTTTTCATTCGCCAGCACTTGCTCCCGGTAAGATAGTAAGCTTTCTTCCAGTTTCATTTGCTGGTAGTCATCTTCATTTAATACGGGTGCATAACTACTGTCTTGAAAGCGGTTCAATGCGAGCATCAAAGCGCCACAGGAGTTCCCTGCTTTCTCTTGACGTGGCCTGTACATTTTACCCAGATCACCTTCTAATGTAATGCCTATGTGGGGACCGTAAAAAATAAATGCACTGCCAGCATCAGGAACATGATGGGCAAAAGCAGTCATACCGGTTTGCCCTGCAAAGGGCAGCCCTCCTAATCCTCCCATGATAAACGGACCGAACAACACATTGAAGAAGGTGGTAGAAGGTACGTTAATGTCATCAGAGCACACCGAGGTGGCCATCAATACTTTAGATACGTTGATATTGTGTTCGTTCTGCATTTTCCCGAGGTAATGAATAGATGTGTCCTTGGCATCCATAGCATTTGGAAAATGTTTTTTTACAACCTGTTCGAATTTTCTCTGTAACATGTTTTGGGTCTGTTTACTAGAATGAAAAGCTATGTTGAATACTATGCGACAATATAGGATTATTATCTATTAACGCATCGGTGTTGCGTTGATTATTGTCCTGGTTATTTGAAGTGTCCTGGTTATCGTGGACTTTTGTTTGACTTCAAATTGGTCACTTTACTTCATTTTAAGCGAGGCTTGAATTTGCCTGGTTTTTAAGACTTTTCGCGAGGTTTATGGCGGGATCTGCTGTGTCGTAAAACGGAAGCTACTTCCTCGTTTAAAGACAATGAAATTATGCTAACCTCGTGTTAAGCTTAGGCTACCATGATTTTAAATCTAACTGGGGTTATGCAGCCTTTTTCTCACTATTCAAGTATATCACTAATTTCATTTATGAATTTTAAGGATGCGGTTTCAATTTGTCTTGTTAATTCTTTTTTATGGTTAAAATCGGGTTCTTCTACCATAGTTTGGTCAATAATTGACAAGCTATTGTGAATTGATTCCGCCAAATGATACTTGTCCCAATCACTATATTTGAACATCTCCCAATACTTTTTTCGGATGCTTTTATTTTGACCCGATAAACAAATCGTAAAGCGCAGCATTTTGTGATCTAAAACGATAACAAATTTCAATTTTTGTTTTTTTATGTGCCCTGTAGCCAAAGAAAAATAAGAGTAATTTGGATTGCCTTGATAAACATTTCCAAGTTTGAAATAAGTATCGTACTCTTTGTGAAAGAAAGCCCTTAATTCTTTCATGTAACCTATCAATTCATGAAAGTCCAAACGCATTTTACTGGTCCTGCTTTGTTCTTTGTTGGGGGATAATTTTACAAGACTTGTTTTGTTAAGTTTGATGTTGCCTGTTTTTTCAAGTGGGATACAAATGTCCAATAGGAATTTTTGCTCGGGGTGCGTTCTATGGTCGTTATGGTACATTTCAAAATAGTCCCCATCTCTAAATTCATACCCTTTTTCAACTACCCACATGCACATACTTTTCCACGCCCTAGGGATCTCTTCTGCATTGATTTCAAATTTTCCTACCGCATAAATATCTTTTTGTATCGTAAAGGGCCTTATTTCTCCCTCGGCATTAATATCCTGATCAATGGTTACACCTGCACTATATCTCACTTTTGAAAACTGGGTGATGTTAGGATTGTCATGGTAAATGGTGATTGCTTTAAAATTTGAGGTAGTTAACACTCCTTTTTTATGTCCCCATTCCATCAATCTTTGATACATATCTCCTATTTTTTCAAATTCTCCAATATGCATGATGGCGGCAAGCTTTATTTCCCGCAGTTCTTTTACAGTTATTTGTGCATTCATTTCAATCCATTTTTTAAGATTATCAATGCTACAAATGTATTTTTCGGCTGAAAAAGGGTCTATACCAATCTTGCTAAGTGTATTTTTTCCTTCCAACTTAAAACTTGTTGGAGTCATCCCATAAAATTTTTTGAAGGTCCTTGAAAAAGAGCTTTCGTTATTAAAACCATAGGTATAGGCGAGTTCTTTTATGGGTGTACTAGGACCATTAAGTAAGATTGAAGCAATGCGTTCTACTCGCTTTCTATTAATATATTCGTTTAAGCTTTCTCCTACAATGGTTGAAAAAACCCGATGAAAATGGTAAGGTGAATAATAAGCTTTTTGTGACAGTTGTTCAAGAGATAAGTTTGTATCAAGATTCTTCTCAATAAAATCCAGGATGAAATTTATTCGTTTGAGATACTCTCGTCTTGATTCCTTCATCTCATTTGTATTTCGTTTTTCAAATGTAACACAACAACCGGTATTGCCCTACAGGGTATACATCCACAACGCACTTGTTTGAAACATAAAGGATCTAACCGTTTTAAATTGTCTTTTTAATGCGTTCAAACTCATATCCCTGTACATCAATCACGGGCTATACATCAAAATTGTCCCACAGAAACTCCTCAAATATTCCAATAGCATTAGTTGGGTTATCAGCCTTGTGTTTCTTTTTCCAATTTGATATTTCAATTATCATACAATAGCATACATGCTTTACTTCAATCGTTGGTAAAATAATAAGAGCTTTGGAAGCAAACTTGCTAATCCTGCCGATAATTCATTAACCTTGCCCATTTAAACTACTTATGGACTTAACGAAGCTTAATAGAAAGTATGGTAATAAACGAGTTATTATCACGGGAGCCAATAGTGGTGTAGGCTATGAAATGTTAAAAATATTATTGGCTAATCATTGGAACATTCTCGCGCTTGATATCCATGTGAACAGGTTGGAAGAGATCAATGATCCTGGAAATAAATTATGTGTTCAAAAGGTAGATATCACAGATAGGATCCTGTTTGAAAAATCAATTTCTACCTTCTGCGAAACCAACGATGGGGTGGATATCTTATTTAATAATGCAGGTGTTGGCGAAGGCGCCAGGTTCAAAGACTATTTGCTGGATCACTGGGATTGGATCATTGATACTAACCTGAAATCTGTCATTGCAGGCAGTTACTTTGTCTTCAGCAAAATGCAAAAACAATCAAAAGGATTAATTGTGAATATGGCCAGCGCAGCAGGTTACGCCAACCTCCCCAATATGAGCCCATACAATGTCACAAAAGCGGGTGTAATTTCCTTATCCGAGTCCTTGGCCCATGAGTTTGCTCCCTATGGGATCCAGGTTTTATGTGTAACCCCCACATTTTTTCAATCCAATATTTTAACACACAGTAAAGGCACCCCGGATGTCTTGACGTCAGCGAATAGAATCGTTAGCGGGGCTAAACTGGACAGTTCCGACGCTGCCAAGATCATTCTATCCCACTTGCACAAGAATAAGGAGACCCTCAGGTTTCCTTTTTCAGCCAAGGCCATTTATTTCAGTAAAAAGCATTTTCCCAAACTTTATACTTGGGCAGCTAGGAAGTTTTTGGTAAAATAGTTAAAAAGGAAAGGCTGTCCAGGATGGGTAAGTTTAAATGAATTTGAGGGTAGAGGGGATTAAAGATTTTCATGATATGTATATCTATTCCAATTGAATTTTTTTGTTGATTTCCCAATTGGGAAATTTTGCCTTTAGATTGATATAACCAGTGTCGATCATACTTTTGGCATAATTCACTTTACCGTATCCGTCTACTTCCTCAAGTTTAGTCTTGTTGAAGTAAAAATCTACAAGGTTACCAACCTCTTTAGAACTACCGGCTAATATCAATTTACCATTGAGTTCAGAGTTACATGCATAACTATCTGGAATAAAATAAACGTCCAGGTTATCAAATTCAATGTCATTTATTCCAATTTGTCCGTACAGGTGGTTCAATACATCTAACTCTGCGACTAATAAAAGTCTCACCATTTCCCTTGGGTCAATATTGTCTGTATTAATTAAATCGAGTTTCGATTCTAGGTCTACATATAAACTTGGATGCATGGTAGTGTAGATGTTCAACCTCTTTTTGACTTCATCTTTACTCATGTATTCCGTGAGATTAACCTCATCTATAAGCGTCTTTGTGTTATTAACCAATTGCTGGGCTGTAACGACAATTATCGAGTCATTATAACGATTTCCTTTTATTTGGGCCTTCTTACAGATCTTTTGAAAGAGTTCGTCATTGATGGCCCTTAGCCAGCCTGTTGAAGGTGATTCGTTATGGGTTGAATTGAAATTTGAACATGATACGACAGTTATCAACAGCATTATAATAAAAGGATTTTTCATGTTCATTTGTCCATTTAGAAAGGCAAAATATTTGCGGCAACGTCCGAAACAAACTCAATGAGTATACCTGTTTTGACAACTACTAAGATAGCTTTTCTATATTGAAAAAAGGCAGATACACACGTTTGAAAATCGAGTTTATTGATTGTTAGGCTCTTGTTATTCTTCTTCTCCAAAGGTATCATCAAAGCTGCCTTTTACCCTAGCTTCGCAAGTTTCGAAATCCAATATGTTCTGTTTTTCAAATTCCTCAAGCCGATCAAATACACCTTGGTAGTTTCCTGTTGGTTCCATGTCAAGCGAGAAGAATGTGTCGTTAGCACGTTCGTATGAAATTGTTAATTCCTTCATCAAATCAAGAACCTTCTCTTGTTGACCTCTCTTTATATCTTTGTTAAAAAAACTCGGAAAGTTTTATGGCCACTAGGTTCGACAAGTTCACGAATTCTTGGTTTCAGTTCTTCTGGGTCTGCAGTAGCTCGAACTATATCATGAAAATTGAGTCCGTATACATAAAATGGGATATTTTTAATTTTAAACAGATTGTTCCCAAGTGGTTTAGCCCACATAGATTCACCACCAATTGCCCAATGATTAGGTAGATCAATATAAATTTTCTTAAGACCTTCTTCACACATTTATTTGATAGTTCTTAAATCCTAAATCAATATTTTTTCTTTTATATCCTTACCAAACGTAATTGAGTAAAATCATTCTTGATAATCCAGTATTGCATGTTTGATTTCTTTTTCGGAGGGATAGATCTTGTTACCAAGAGATTCCTCTCCTATTTCCACGTTTTGTTACGCATTGAGCAGTGTGTAATGCATACCAGGTGAGTAATTAGTCAATGCCAAGATCCGAAGTGAATGAACTTTCCCAAAAGATCTCATCAATGTTTACTCCACACTTGTCGGAGGTGTGCCGAGAAGTGAAAGCTCGGTTATAAGTTCTTTCACATGCTGTATATAAGATGGTGGCTGGCCCACCGGTGGCGTCTTACAGGAGCAGCCACCAAACCGCCCTACGGTGCTATTGAAGTAATTTGATGGTATTGAGCGGCTAGGGAAAAGGCTCCGTATGAGGAGTCAGGTGTGTATAAAAGAGACGAACGGGAGTGAACCTCTGTTGAAGTGTCGAGAAAGTGTACCCACAGTCAAAACTATGGTATCTACGAGCCCTAGGAAGAGCATAGCGGTTACCTGTTTTACTGGCTATGTGGCTGTCGTCATGCAGGAGGCGTGACTTTTATACAGGCTTATATACGGAACTCGGGAAGTCCTTACATGATGTTAGTTGTTCCATACCTTCCTCCTGTGGAGTGGGGAATAACCAAGGGGGTATACCCCGATGCCTGTAAGGATGGCGGATGAACCCGTAGTAGTGATGAAGCTCCTGTAATGGGAGTGGAGCCAAGGGGTTCACTTAAATGTTGTGATTAATTGGTCAACCAAACCTTTGGGAGGAGCCAATGAAAAGGACATTTAAGAAGAGCCGTATGACGGGAGACTGTCACGTACGGATCTGCGAGAGGTTTGGGGTGAAATTCCCCTTACCTACTCGACGTTAAATACATCACCACAATCGTTACATCAAAAAGACTGGCTACATTTTTAGGGTCGACAAATTGCCTATAGTTCAGGGCTCCCACCCATTCGATTAGCCGTTCGAAATTATGACTCAATAACGCTGGCCGGTTGCGCTGGAATATTTTGCTAATCAAATTTGCTGATTTTTTTTGGCCTAAATCTAACCTATTGAGCTTTGGTGTCTTGAGGCCGAGTTCCTTAGTGAACTCCTCCCATACTAATGAGAGATTTTCTTTTGGAAAGAAATTAGACATGGGCTCATCAAGTTTGATATTATTATTGACTCCAATTCGTTCAAGAGAACCTAGGATCTTTTTGGCCAAAACTAATTTTGTGGTATTGTTTAATTTCTTAATTGACATATGTCCGAAAAACCATGTGGCTACATCTCCAACCGTAGACATGTGTTCCGCATCCAAGTCAGGAACTTCAATACCGAATTCGTTTTCAAAGCTTACTAGTAATTCAACACTGTCAAGTCCCATAAGTCACGTAACTGGCTACTGTTTCTTCTTTTCGTTACCCATTTGATAAATAATTTACATCAATCGAACAGTCGCCTGTTATTTCTATCCAAACGGTCTTGCTTTGTCCAACTTCTAGTTTATCAACATGTCCATCACCATAGCCAACAACATTCATGTCGGATATTTGCGAAACTGTTTTATGTATAAAAGTAATTCTCATTGTCCCAAGTAGAATAACTGCAGCCGAACAATAAGCTAGCATAACCGGGATATTCAAGAACATTACCCCGCAATCATTCAATAATCTTTTTCGGTTTATATTGTCTTTTCTTGCCTTTACCAAGATGGCTATTAAAACCCCAATGTTTACCAAACCTGTCAAGACGATAAATCCATACCCGACAAAAAGAAGAGTATAGTCAGAAACCAGGTAATAAAGTCCGAAAATGATTGTCCCAAGCAAGCAGGAGATCAATGCTGTAATTCGTCTGAGTTTTATGCGTTTTTTTATTGTCATTTTGGGGTAGTGTCAATATGCTATGTAGCATAGGTAGGCTACTTTAAAATGATTTACGAATAAAGTAATGAAATTCTACTTTCCTGGCCAAGCACCTAAGTAATTGGCGATGAACCCAACCATTATAAATAAGCAGGAACCTAGACTCGATTAAAAAAATGACCGTCATTCCGGGCCGGTGGTTGTGAGAGGGCTCATTGCGAGAGCCGGAATCTGCTGTGTCGTAGAACGGAAGTTACTTCCCCGTTTAAAGACTGTGAAAGCATTGAAAACCTCATGTTAAGCCTAGGCTACCATGATTTTAATCGAACTGAAGTTAGTAGGCATTTGATGCACTTAGGAAAGAACTAGTAAGCGTAGGATGAATGGCCCAGGTGTAGTTGTTTTCCACGATGCCGTGTTGAGTTTGCTTTCAATCCGTTAGTTCAAGTTGATAATACTTGATGAGTAGCCATTTGAAGTATGCCAGTAAAGTCAAGAAAAACAATGCAATAATAAAATGAGTGTACCATTGAGATGTCGGATCCACCAATGTAGAAGTATTCCTGCCTGAAAACCAAAGTGGAACTTCTGATGTATACTTAGTTAGAATTTCAATCCTGTTGTTAGCAATAAATTCAGAAGGGTATGATTCTTCACTGACATGGATCGATGCAGCCCCGTATTGGTAAGTAACCCGGAAGAAAAAGTCCGGCTTGTCATTTTTAATTCGCTCTTGCACCCTAGATATTTCAATGGGTTTGGCCTTCGTTTCAGTCCAGTTAATGGATAATTCTTGAAATCCTTTAAATACAAGTACAGGAATAATGATTAAAAGCATGAGTCCACTAAACGCCTGCCTAGGCAAATATGGAGCAGCCTTAATAATTGCTTTAATCTCTTCTTTGTATGTCACTTGGTCAGTTCCTAATCATTGAGCTTAATAACTGGGTATACCTTAGGAGTAATGGTTCAATATATTCTTAGTTAAAACTTTAAGGGTCCTTCTAAATTGTCCTGTTCGTAAACTTTATATTCCTCCACCCTTGTTTACGGGTGTAAGGTACGTATTATATCAAGGTAATTAACTATTTCTTGTTTCCTGTTACGTCCTTTGCTTTTGCCGGCTGGAAACTGCCTACTGCCAACTACTACGATCAAGGACAGTGATTTTCAAACGTAATAAAGCGCTCTCGGCAATCCATAAACCATCGTAATGTCCTAAGCGCTCAACTCCGCCTATTGAATATAAGTACGCAATGACTACATCATAAGGCATACGAATCATAATGCAAACACGCCACGACGGCAAAAACCCATTTGTGTTATTGATTATGATTTTCCTTAAAAGACCTCTCAAAACCACGGCAGCAGTTTGCTGTGCGATTATAATAAAGAGTTTCACTACCAGTTTGACTCTATTCGCCCAACCACCGGCAAATTCTACGACTGGTTTTGATCATGAGATGCCCTGGGCCAAAGCATCAACTTCCTTAATAGCTTTATCGACGCCTATGGCTAATGGACGGACCTTTGCAGGCCAGGGGCCTGGGGTTACAAGTACTTATGCCCTCTCAGTAGCCGGGAATGAAGGAGCCAACCCTAGGGGGAGTGGCGATCAGCTCGTGTCGGTAAGCAGGGCAACGGGAGCTTCTTTTACTTCCCAACCGGCAAGCGACAATAACGATGAATTTGTGCTGGAATCAATAGTCACCAATCCTATGGGTAGCCTTGAAAGTATGCAGTTGCAGTTTGACGATTTCAAAAATTCATCTTCCACCATGGCGCAGCAGGGGATACTGGCCGTTAGTTCATCAAGACCATTTATTACTACCTGGCAGACTACAGATACGGAGATCATCATTCTGACCAGGGGAGGAGGATATAATTATGAGGTTACCTGGACTAATACAACCAATCCCGGACAGGGCGATGGGTCGGCTACCGGGCAAACAGGTAACTACACCATCAGTGGCCTCACCAATGGAGACATTTACCAGGTATCAATTATCGGTGATTTTCCCAGGATCTATTTTAATAACAATGCAGGCCAAAGAGATAAAATACAGTCGATCGAACAATGGGGCACCAACCCCTGGAGCAGTATGAGAGAAGCTTTCCGTGGCTGCAGCAACCTGGTCTACAACGCCTCGGATGCCCCGGACCTCTCGGGAGTTACCGATCTGCATGGTATGTTCGAAGGGGCCTCCAGTTTTAACGGGGACATTAGCAGCTGGAATACTTCAAATATTACAAATATCAGCTCTACGTTCGCCGGGGCAACCAGCTTTAACAGGGACCTTAACGCCTGGGATGTAAGTAATGTCACCAGCATGAGCTCCATGTTTTCAGGGGCTAACAGTTTTGACGGGAACATTAGTGGCTGGAATACTTCAAGTGTGACAAATATGAGCTCGATGTTCGCTGGGGCAACCAGCTTTAACAAGGACCTTAACGCCTGGGATGTAAGTAATGTCACCAACATGAGCTCCATGTTTTCAGGGGCCAACAGTTTTGACGGGAACATTAGTGGCTGGAATACTTCAAGTGTAACAAACATGGGGTCTATGTTCGCCGGGGCCACCAGCTTTAACAGGGACCTTAACGCCTGGGATGTAGGTAATGTCACCAACATGAGCTCCATGTTTTCAGGGGCTAGCAGTTTTGACGGGAACATTAGTGGCTGGAATACTTCAAGTGTGACAAACATGAGGTCTATGTTCGCCGGGGCCACCAGCTTTAACAGGGACCTTAACGCCTGGGACGTAAGTAATGTCACCAGCATGAGCTCCATGTTTTCAGGGGCCAGCAGTTTTAACGGCAATATCAGCGGCTGGAACACGTGCAGCCTATCGGGTATCGTTGACATGTTTAACGGGGCTAGTAGTTTTAATCGGGACCTGGGAGGCTGGGATGTGATCAATGTAAGGGATATGAGCCGTACGTTTCGTAGGGCTTCCAGCTTTAATGGGGACCTGGGAGGCTGGGATACCAGGAATGTAACTAGGCTTGACAATACGTTCAGGGATGCGGTCGCCTTTAACGATCCTGGCGTTAGCAATTGGAACACGGAGAGTGTAACGGACATGCGCTCCACTTTTGCAAATGCCAATAGCTTCGACCAGGACCTCAACTGGAACACGAGCAGTGTGACGGTAATGCGGTTCATGTTTGGCAGCGCCGACAATTTCAACGGTGACATTAGTGGCTGGAATACAAGCAATGTAACAGACATGGATGCCATGTTCCAGTTCGCGCGTAATTTCAACAGGGACTTGAGCGCATGGGATGTGAGTAACGTCACGGATATGAGCAATATGTTGGATGGTACCAGCAGCTTTAACCAAGATCTTGGGGGCTGGGACATTTCGAGCGTTAGGGATATGGTTCGAATGCTGAACAATAGTGGTTTAGACGTTACCAACTATGACAATACCTTTATCGGTTGGGCTGGCCAAACCGTGACATCGGGGTTAAGATTAGGAGCACAAGGCTTGATCTACTCCTGTAATGCCGAAGCTGAACGACAAAGCCTCGTTACGGATGATGGATGGACGATCAGTGGCGATGCCTCCAGTGTTCCCGTACCCGGTGTGCCCACCTTACCCAATATCACGGCTTCCTGCGAAGTAACCTCATTGCCTAACCCATCGGTAACGAGTAGCTTGGGCGCTGTCTCTATTACCAACGACGCATCCTTACCCATCACGACCCAAGGCAGCTTCCTGGTTACTTGGACTTACACAGACCTAGCCAATTGTAATGTGACACAACCCCAAAATATTATCATTGATGATATCACCTCACCTACGGCAACAACACAAAACATTACGGTTTCATTAGATGCCTTCGGGAACAGTGTGATCACTCCCAGCCAAGTGGATAATGGGAGTACGGATGACTGTGGAATTGCTTCCCTGGCATTGAATAGGACTAATTTTTCCTGTGCTGACCTAGGGGCGAATACGATCACATTAACCGTTGCGGATGATGTCGGTAATACCGCCAATGGAACCGCTACCGTTACTATTGTGGATGACTTAACGCCTACCGTGGCTACGCAAAATGTAACATTGCAGTTAGACGCTACTGGGAATGTGTCTCTTGCCCCGGCCCAGGTGGACAACGGTAGTGATGACAACTGTGGGGTCTCATCCCTAGCGCTGGATAAAACCAGTTTTTCTTGTGCTGATCTTGGGACCAATACAGTCAACCTGTCGGCGGAAGATGGGAGTGGTAATCCTGCTTCCATGACAGCTACCATAACGGTAGAAGACAATATCGCCCCGACCGCCCTGGCACAAGACCTAACGGTGGAACTCGATGCCCTGGGTAATGTCTCTATTACTGCCGTCCAAGTAGACAACGGCAGTGTCGACAACTGTTCGGTGGCTTCACTATCCCTGGATCAAAGCGATTTTGACTGCACCCAAGTAGGAACAAATACGGTTACATTGACCGCCGTGGACCGAGGTGGCAATACAAGCCCGGCCACCGCTACATTAACCATCGTAGATAACCTCGCCCCGCAACTGGTTGTCCAAGACCTACTGGTGGAATTAGACGCCACTGGGAATGCCTCTATTACGCCGGCTCAAATCGATAACGGGAGCAATGATAATTGCTCCATTGCCTCTTTGACACTCGACCAGGTTGATTTTAACTGCACCGAAACCGGTACTAACGCTATTACATTCACCGCTATGGATGCCCATGGCAATACCAACTCGACAACCGCTAACGTCACCATTGTAGATAACATAGCCCCTGTGGCGGTGGCACAAGACATTACACTTGAGCTGGACGCCTCCGGTAACGCTACGATCACTCCCAACCAAGTGGACAATGGGAGTAACGACAACTGTAGTGTTGACCTTAGCCTTGACCGTACCCATTTTTCCTGTGATGACCTCGGCGATAACACAGTCACACTGACCGTGATCGACCCCAGTGGTAATTCGAATACGGCTACAGTAACAGTTACGGTCCTCGATAATCTTGCTCCTACGGTAGTGTCCAGTGACCTTTCCGTAGCCTTAGATGTTAATGGATTAGCCACACTAAGGGCTGAAGACGTGAGCAATGCCGACGTGGACAACTGTAGAGTTCAAACGATCGAGTTAGACAGGGGGGAGTTCACTTGTGCTGACCTTGGTAACAATACTGTTACTTTACGCATAGTCGACCAAAGTGGGAATAGCATGGAGACCTCGGCTGCTGTAGAGGTTATGGACCATCTCCCGCCCCGGGTGAGCAACTGTCCCACAGGTATTACAGCTACAGATCCACTGGTCTTTTACGACCTTCCTGAAGCCGTTGACAATTGCTCCATAAGCTCAGCATTACTCGTGGAGGGGTTAGAGAGTGGTTCGGAATTCCCCGTAGGAACTACTTTGGTGACCTATGAATTTAGCGATCCCAGTGGAAATGTGGCTACCTGTAGTTTCCAAGTGATCATCAACGAAGCGGATCTTGAACTAGATATTCCTACCGCCTTTTCGCCGAATGGAGATGGGGTCAATGATACCTGGAATATTTTAAACCTGGACCGGTATCCCAATGCCAGGCTGAGGGTATTCGATGTCTCCGGCAATGAGGTGTTTTCTTTCAGGGGATATCAAGAAGAGTGGGATGGGAACTATCGCGGTAAGATCTTACCGGTGGCCTCTTATTACTACGTACTGGACTTGGAAGACCAAAATGACCAAGTGTTAAAAGGAAAGATCACCATAATCAAATAAACCCATGGATTACCGACGCCTATACATTATTATACTCTTAGCCGCCTGTACCTTACAGGCCTACGCCCAGGTTGATCGATTGCCTGTCCAGTATTTCCTGGTGCCTTCGCTTATCAACCCGGCCTTAAGTGGTAAAAACGACTTTATTGATCTAAAAGCCGGCTACCGTCAAAAAATGATCGGTATTGATGATAACCCTGCCACGTTTTTCTTCAACGGCGAAAAGACCTATTTTCCCCAAGGCGGATGGGCGGATCGCTTGCGAAGAAGGATGGCCCAATGGGATGGGCGCCAAAGTACCGAGATCACCGGGTTGGTAAGGATAGGAGTCGGAGCCCTTGCTTTGAGAAGTGAACAAGGGGCATTTCAACACCTGCATACTGGTTTTAACACCGCCGTACATGTTCCGATCACCTCTAGTTCATATCTCTCTTTAGGTATATCTCCAAGAATACTGAACAACCGGGTAGATCTTTCCGATATCATCGTAAGGGATGCCGCAACAGACCAAGCCTATCAATCCTTGCTTTTAAATGGTACATCCAATACCTATTTTAACCTGAATGCAGGCCTTTCCTTTCATTCCAACCAATTTATGATCGCCTACGGCATGGATAGGCTCGCAAGCGCGTTGGTCTCTGGGAATGAAGATTTAAACATCAACGAGGAAATAGAACACCATTTCATGGGGAATTACAGCCTGGTATTAAATCCCACCATGGAGCTGATACCGACCGCCTATGCCAGGATCACAGGCGGTTTCCCCGTCTTTTACGATGCCGGGTTGCGTTGGAGGTATAAACGAAACCTATGGACAGGGCTGTCTTACAGGAGTAATGAAACACTGGTAGGCTCATTGGGCTTTACCACGAATAACGGCATCGTTTTCGGGTACAGCTATCAGCATCGCAGCTGGGGGCTGGATGACTTTAATAATGGGAGTCATGAGCTAGTATTGGGACTGGGCATTGAGTGATACTTCTACCGGTAAGCCCTGTTGGCATTGAGGTTGGTATGTAAGGCAACAATTTAGGCAGGTCTACAGGCGCTCCATTAAAACCGGCGAGGACCTAGTAGACGAGGTCACTGCCACGGAATTAGATACTTCGCGGTTGAAACCCAATACAACGTATTTTTGGAGAGTAGATGCCGTCAATTTTTTGAAGACGGTGGAAAGTGATATGTTCAGCTTTACCACGGTAGCGCAACAAATAACATCTATTGAAGCTGCAGACCCTACGGATACGATCCATATTTACCCTAACCCTACCCATGGGCTTTTAGAAATCACATTTCAAAACGATCACACCCCCGTATACCTGGTCATATATTCACCGTTGGGGGGCAAGATACTTGAACAAACGGGGATAGTTAAAGGCGATAAGATTGTCCTTGACTTGAATAAAATAGCATCGGCAGGTACAGGCATTTACCTTGTCCGGTTTGTTCAATCCGGCAGGGAAATAAATAGATCCATAATCGTAGAATAGCACGAAATGTCGCCGTTGAATTACCACACATTTCGCCGTAGAATGCCATTTACGATAAATATCCAGTTTGGCGGGGTTATAGGGACAGGCTTGGCTTATCTTCTTGTTTGTTCTACAATCTTGCCCTTTTACTGGTTTATCTATGAGTTCCTCCAGTAAAAGAAACCATGAGGAAGTGCGCACAAATATGGAAGTAGTATCCGTGATTCAAAATAGCAGCAGGAGTAGGGCGGCAATCAAAAGATATACTGGCAATGCGTGAAAAAACCATAGCGTATCCGCAAATTTGGAACAAAAAGAATATGAAACTATTAAGAATATACGGGGTATTAGTGTTGATAGGCTTCGCTTGTCAGCCTACTACTAAGGAATCAACTGGTAAACAATTTCCAAGGATCGCCATCACCGGCCTTGGCATAGAATCAAGCACATTTTCGCCTGCCAAAACTACGAGAGAGGCTTTTCATGCACTGTATGGACCGGATGTTTTTAGCTATTTCCCCTTTCTCGCTGCCGATTCCTCTATCCGAAAACAAGCCGAATACTTCCCGGCTGTGAAAGGGCATGCGCTCCCCGGGGGTATAGTGACGAAAGAAGCTTATGAATCACTTATGTCAGAAACACTGGAAAGACTACAAGAGAACCTGCCCTACGATGGTCTTTTTTTTGATATCCATGGAGCCATGAGTGTAGAAGGCCTGGATGACCCCGAGGGAGATATGATCACCCGCATAAGGGATGTTGTCGGCTATGAATGCGTGATCTCCACCTGTATGGATCTGCATGGTAATGTTTCGGAAAAGCTGGCCAGCAATACCGATTTGATCACCTGCTACCGCATGGCCCCGCATGAAGATGCCTTTGAATCAAAGCGAAGAGCCTTGACTAACCTGTTGCAGCGCCTGCAGAGCGGTAAGGGAAAGCCGGCCTACAAAGCCTGGATCCCGGTACCTATTTTACTGCCCGGCGAAAAAACCAGCACAAGAATTGAGCCGGGTAAAAGTCTTTATGCCCAGGTAGCGCCAATAGCAAAACAAGAGGGTATCGTAGATGCAGCCATTTGGGTAGGCTATCCTTGGGCAGACGAACCAAGAAATCATGCCGTAGTAATGGTAACGGGTGATGATGAAGCAAAGGTGAAGACCTCTGCGGAACGTCTAGCAACACGTTTTTGGGAAGCACGGGATGAATTTGAGTTTGTAGCGCCGACAAAGCCCTTTGAGACCGCCTTTCAAATGGCCATAGAAAGTGATAAAAAGCCATTTCTTCTTAGCGATATGGGAGATAACCCCACGGCAGGGGGAGCCGGGGATGTGACCTGGACGCTTAATGAGCTGTTAAAAGCAGATGAGTTCAAAAAGAAAGGGGATAAAACACTGATTTACGCTTCTATACCCGGTCCAAAATTAGTAGAGCAAGCGTTACAGGTGGGCATTGGGCAGGAGGTAGAAGCCTATGTCGGGGCTGAAGTTGATGATCGTTATGCACCCCCTGTATTACTTACAGGTAAAGTAGCTTCTATAAGGCAGGGTGACAAACATGCAGAAGTGGAAGTGGTCGTAGAAGTAGGGCGTATTTCAGTGATCGTTACCAAAAAACGCAAACCCTATCACTATGAAAAGGATTTCACTCAATTGGGCCTGGACCCTCGCGAGACGGATATTGTCGTGGTCAAAATAGGGTATCTTGTTCCTGAACTCTATGATATGAGGGGAGATTGGGTGATGGCCCTGACTCCCGGTGGGGTGGACCAGGACCTTGAAAGATTAGACTATAAGCGCATAAAAAGGCCGATGTTTCCCATGGATCAAAATATGGATGACGTCGACCTCAGTGTTCGCTGGGTCCCTGCATCCGGTTCGGAAATCGAGTAGCTGGGACGGGGAAGGGTAGAATTAAAACATCAGTAAATCTACATTTAAGACAAATGAAAGGAGCACAATGAATGAATATGCTGGATTGTCGCATGAAAAGACAAGTAGCAATTGGTCTTGTGGTCCTTAATTTTTTCGGTTGTAGCAGTAGCGAGGAAATGGGAACCCCTCCTCCAAAAACAGGACTATTGAGTTTTGTCGATACCCGCGTGGGAACGGCCCCAAGCATAGCCGATGTAACCGTGACTGAAACAGAAGAGCCGCTGGGATATGTATCACCCATCGTAGGTAATCCTTCCGCCCTGACCCACTGAACCCCTCAAACCGCCAAATGGACGGATCGTGTCATTACAGTCCCGGTCCCCTATTGGTACGAGCATGAAAAGATCCAGGGATCCAGCGGACACCAAGGTATCCAAATGGAGCAGTCGTCGGCGATTGGGGACCTATGTGTGTGATGCCAATGACCGGTAACGTGATCATTGATGCCGATGCCCGGGCTTCAACATTCAGCCATGATCATGAGGTCGCTAAACCACATTATTACTCGCTTGTATTAGACGATTACGGCATTAAAACGGAATTTACCGCGGCTTCTAAAACCGCCTTTTTCCAGTTTACTTTCCCGGGATCCGGATCTTCATCCGTACTCTTTGACGGTGTATATGTTCCCGGGTACTATAAAGTGATCCCCGAAAGAAATGAAATCGAAGGATATATGGTGATTGCCGGTCATTTTAGAAATCACTTTGTGGCTAAGTTTAATAAAGAATTCCAAGCATACAATGTAGATAGGTTGCCTACCTCGATGACTTTTTTGAGAATGACATGTATTATGTAGGAGATGAGTTCTCTATGCATGCTCCTTTTATGTATAACGCTATTGGCTCCCCTTGGAAAACACAAAAGGTGGTACGGGAGATCTTGGCAAAGTACTTCTTCGACCATGCCGGCGGGCTTCCCGGAAACGACGATTGTGGACAGGTATCCTCCTGGTATGTGTTTGGTGCCATGGGTTTTTACCCCGCAAACCCGGGAGATCCAATCTACCAAATTTGCAGCCCGGTATTTGATAAGGTACAAATCGATGTGGGAGAAGGGAAAGTGTTTATCATCATTGCCAATAACAATTCCAAAGAGAACCTTTATATTCAATCGGCTACGTTAAATGGAAAGCCTTATCACTTGAGTTGGTTGCATCACAATGCCATCATGGAAGGAGGGGAGCTGATCTTTGAAATGGGGCCGGTGCCTAATAGGGACTGGGGAAAAAATTGATATAGGAACCAATGAGACCCGGCCATGTACCGACCTTATTTTTTTGATATTTAATCTTTTGATAGACAGGGATTTAATGATAAAGGAACCCTTGAGATACCCTCATCAAAAACGAAAAAATAACCTTCTTTATCGTCTGCCGGCTCTCCTAATGAGCCCTCCCACAGCCACCGGCGCAGGATGGCGGTCATTTTTTGATCGAGTTCAAGTAATTGCATAGACCTGGCATAGTAGCACTAGTTCTATTTTTACATTGAACTCACTTCAATGGTACACTTACCCCGTATGCCAGGCTGTTCTTGGCTACTTAAACACCTGCAGCCAGCCTTTGATTTCTTGGGTGGCACTGGCAGGGTCTACCGTGTCAAAAGTCACCTCGGCCAAGTAGTAATATACACCAGTGGAAACCTCTCCTCCATTATCGCCCCGGCCGTCCCAGTTGATCAGCTCCGGCCTTAGCCCCGGTACTAAAGGTTCTGACCCGGATCGCGCTTGATAATGGTATACTGGGCGCCCCCAGCGATTGAAGACGGTAAAATTCACTGATAAAACAAACCTTGCGCATTTGGTAGCATCTACGATACCACAGACATTCGTGACACCACCATCTTCCCCGATGACATTGGTATCACTGTAAGCGCTGAATAGTTCATTACACTGATCTCCATTGGGCGTAAAAACATTGGGTAGCTCATAATAAGGGCAATTATCGTTGCAGAAGGTCTCACTGAATTCACTCCCATTGCCCGAGCGATCAATGGCCCTCACCCGGTAGCACCCCTTAAAGGATGGTAAGTCTTCATGTACAAACGTAATATCAGTGACCTCGGCAAGAAGGGTAAACTCATCTTCCGTGGTGGGAGCATAAAATACTTGGTAGACCTGTATGTCGTTTTGACAATCGCCAATGAACTCGGTAGACCAATTCAGTGTGTTCCGGAAGTCATTGAAGTCGCAGGTGTTTGTACTTAGAAACTGTTCGCAGTCTACTCCGTCTAATACCAGTTCTGGCGCACAGGGGGGAATGGTATCACTCGGCTGGGCACAAGCTATTTGAGAAAAGTTGAAAAGCGGGCTTCGGATCGCCGGGTTGCCGTAGGTGCCCTTGGTGAGCACCCGGTAACAATAGACCTGGTCATCGCGAAGATTATCCGAGTCCACATAAGTAAACCCGGTTTGGTTAACATCCACTGCCCTAAGGAATTCAAAATCCTCTATGTCATCCCCTTCCAGTCCACGGTAAATAAGATGTTCACCCCCCGGGGCGGTCACAATTTGATTGGACCAGGGCACATCGGCAGACCAATCCAACTGGACCTGGTTAAATTCGGGGGTCAGTGCCAGCCGGACGCTGGAGGCCGAGGCTGAAAATATTTCGTCGCCACCCCCGGTACCGCTAGGGTCTATGATTGCTACACGATAGTTATACACATTGTCGCTTGTGTTTAGCCCTACATCAAGGATACTCAGGCTGGCGCTATCAGTATCACTTGTCTCTACCACCCCTGGCAACTGTACTTCCCCGCTCGTGCCGCTGAAACCTTGGGAGCGATATACCCGGAACCTGTAGGGTGGGCTGAGACCTGCCAATTCAAATGGCTCACGCCACGTCACGGAAATAGCGCCGTCGGTATCGTCTGTTCTCACTACGGAAACATTGGTAATGATCGGCTCTTCTGCCGGGAAAAATTCGAAGCAGATCTCATCAGAAACTACACTTTCAATGGGATTGTCCCGTATCGGGGGTCTTCTAAAGATGGATACCAGCCGGTAGCAATACCTGGCAGCGGCATCTACGTCTTCATCCCGGTAAGTAGTAGCGGTAATATCATCAAGAGTTTCGATCAGCTCGTACCCCGCATTTGCACGGATGCCTATCTCACATTCTTCCGGGGTGTACGGGTTTGAATCTACCCTGCGCCATATTTGCAATTCCTCGGCATTTTGGCAGGTGTAATCCTCCCAATTGAGCCGAAGTGCCTGTCCCTCCTGTACAAGCTCTTCCGGCTGTGGCTTTGGACCTATTACGGTTATATTCCAAGTCTCAAAGTCAACAAGGGCCGGGCCTTCATCCGGGATATCCGTGATCTTGAATGTTACAGTGTACGGTTGGTCGCGCACGTCTGCACATTCCGTTTCCCACTGGAACTGTACTTGTGCATTGGGGATAGAAGATTGCTCTTCTCCATCTCCTATAACTATTGCTCCAAACTCATCGCTTAACAATTGTGAGGAGACCTCTATGATCACGTCATGGCCATCCGGATCGGTGCCAAAAATGGTCTCATCAATCACCGTACCGGCTTCTACGCATATATCTTCGGGAGCGGTGATCACAGGGCGCTCGTTATCGCAGTCTGCTACGACGATCTGCATATCCCGGCGTACGAAACCTTGCTCTCGCCATCTGCCAAAAGAAAACCGGTAATCCCTAACGATAAAGGCAATATTATACTCACCAAGCAGCCCTGGCGCATCCCAAGTGATTTCCCCCGTGTAGGGATCGATCTCGAAAATAGGCCTGCCATTTCGGTCTTCATTGCCCTGCTCGAAGTTTTGATAGAATATCCGGTCGTTTGGATCTTCATATCCATTTACTTCAGAACCTACGTTCCTCTTTGGGATTACGATCTCAAACGCCAGGCTATCGCCGTCAGGGTCGTATGCCCCGGGATTATGGAAAAAAGCTACCCCGGGACAGGCCCTGTCGATGGGAGGAATATCTAGCACTGGTGAATTATTACACCCTGATAACAAGTTTACACTGGTTTCAATATGAAAGGTGGTTTCCACCGAGTTATCGATGTTCAAAACGCCACGGTTCCGGTTAGGTTCGGTATAACTGATTGTGTAGACTCCTGCGGAACCATAGCTATACTCAACAGTAAGCGTAGTTTTAGCCACTAGGTCGCCTAAGTCTTCATTGTTGCGGCTTATAATATCAACTGTGCCGTCATCATTCAATTGCGCATTAATGTTATGATTTACTTCCGGGAGATTTTCAATCACCCCAAAATTATCTCCAAAATCTAAGCGAGTACCGGCCCCTCCGAAGATCACCCCTTCTTCCGTATCCGTGTAAACTACGATAGTGACCCTTACAGTGCGAAAACCAGAACCACATTCACTTTCTACGATAATTTCTCCCGCCCGTAAGTGTGTTGCATATGACCCGTGAACACTTAAGAAAAACGAAGCAAAAATCAAGAATACAATGTGAAAGGGATGGCGGTTAGTTCTCATTATGGCGGGCTTTTAAAAAGCTGTAATACGGGCTTAATTCACAAACAATAACGCGATAAATGCGAATTTAGTTGTTTTCGATCGTTTAAAGTGACGATTATGAAGGTATTTGAGCGGTTGCGCCTATGCCGGGGTAAGGAAATAACAGGAAGTTTTAATGGCAGGGTAAGATTTTGTGGCTATCTTTTCTGCAAAAAATACTCCCAATGATCTATCGTATAACCGCACTTTTAACCCTTTTATCCGGGCTGGCGCTCATCATTCTACCACTTTCAGGAGCTGCCAGTGCGATGGGGCCGGTGGTGCTTACATTCTTTCTATCTGCCGCAGTAGCGGTGAGGAAATCACCCTTACCCGCTGGTTTTTCTTACCCATTAGTCATTTTTGCGGCGGTAAGCGCTTCATTATATTACCCTTCGGTGTTTTTGACCATAGGTAGTTTTGACCTGCGTTCGTTGATCGTCCCCCTCTTGATGATCATTATGTTTGGTATGGGTACTGCCATGAGCTTCAATGACTTTGCCGGAGTGGCTAAGATGCCTAAGGGAGTATTGATCGGCATCACATGCCAGCTCACGATTATGCCTTTGGTAGGATTTGCCTTGGCTAATATTTCAGGGTTGCCCCCGGAGATAGCGGCAGGAATAATTTTGGTAGGCTGCTCTCCAAGCGGCCTTGCCTCAAACGTGATGTCTTTCATTTCAAAGGCTAATCTTGCCCTTTCGATTACCCTTACCGCGGTGGCCACGTCACTTTCTCCTTTGACTACGCCTTTGCTGATGAAGCTATTAGCCGACCAACTGGTCATTATCGACTTTACCGAGATGTTTTTAAGTATTTTGAAAATGGTGATCTTTCCCATTTTTGCAGGTCTTTTATTTAACAAGTTTGCCCATGGTCGTTTGAAGATGCTGGATGCGGCTATGCCGTATGTATCCATGGGAGGGATTGCGATCATCATCACCATTATAACCGCGGCAGGCCGCGATTCGCTACTGTCTATCGGGTTGACGTTGATCGGCCTGGTCATTGTCCATAATGCTGTAGGTTATCTTTTAGGGTACTGGAGCTGCCGGTGGCTGGGGGTAGATAAAAAGTCCTGCAGGACAATTGCTTTTGAAGTAGGAATGCAAAATTCGGGACTGGCCTCGGGCATAGCATTGGAGATGGGGAGGGTGGCTACCATGGGATTGGCGCCGGCAGTGTTTGGTCCACTCATGAACATCACGGGGTCATCGCTTGCTACGTGGTGGAGAGATAAACCCGTGGATGAAATGAATGATGAAAAGGTAGCTCCTGCGAAACAAGCCGAAGTAGAATCCTCTTGAAAAGCGGTGATAATTGCACTATTAACCTTGTAAAGCCCGGTAAATTGAATAAACTGGCTTTGAATCATCACTTTTTTCATTATTTCTTAAAAATGTAGCGACTAATTCTTGTATAAATTTTACTTTTATCTTACATTGTAAGGTCTGTAGGTTTTAATTATCACCCGTGGTCAAACCGCAAGAGATTCTTACACTCTCGCATGTGAACCTGCTGGTAGTGGATAATTGGCTCTCGGAGGGCAAAGCGACGTTGGAAGAGGTTGGAGAGGCTATTCCCAGTATTTTCAGCAAGGACGATGCAGAACTACCCCTGGATTACCTCAATCCCCAGGGGCATGATCAATTGGATATTTCCCCTGAACGTTTGCAGGAACTTCGACGTGATTTTTTCGAAATTTACATTCATCCTCGTTCGTTGGGGAAATTCTTACCTAAGATCCGGGAGATCTACATGAGTGCAAACTATGCACTGGTCCATTCAGAATTAGAACGGGTTTGGTTCCCAAAGGAGCGAGAGTATAAGTTGTGTTTGGTAAACATAAAACTCAGCCGGAGCTTCGATGGCCTATTTACCACGATCCAGCCTATTGAAGAACTGGATTATATGGCCGAGCGTATCCGGAGGCTAGGAGAGGAGAGCGAGTTTATGGCCAAAAACTATCGCTTATATCGCTCGTTAACGGGGCGTGAGCGGGAGATCATATGCCTGCTAGCCCGCGGGCTTAACAACCCGGGCATTGCAGATGAGCTGACCATAAGCAGGAAAACAGTCGAACAACATCGTAAGAATATTAATAAGAAGCTAGGCATACATTCGTTCGTACACCTGCTGCGCTATGCACAAGCTTTTGGATTGGTCTGAAAATCCCATCAAGCAAACTTTTCAATGGTAAGGATATACCCGTTGTTATCCAGCATGGAAAATTGCCTACTTCCACAAGGTGTAATATGCGGGTGATTGATCAGTTCGCATTTAGAAGACACTAGCGCGTAGTAATTTTCCAATTGATCTACCTTTAGGCAGATAGCTGAGCTTCCTCCCACAGGTAGCTTATCGAAATAAGGTACTTCTCGTTTTAATCTTTTTTCTTCTTTAAATGACAGTTTGAAATGCCCCATATGCATTAAAGCCCAATAGGTACTGTCGTTTTCAGTCTCGCTGGCGATTAAGGTAAAACCCAATACCTTTTGATAAAATTCGATGGTTTTATCCACATCCTTAACCATGAGCTCGACGACTACCCCTTTGATTTTCATATGGACTCGTTTTTGAAACAATTTATTACTTTTTGGCAGAATACCAGGCGGATAGCTTCGAAAACGAGGTGACTCTAAACATTTTAATTGACCTAGTGTCGTGTCAAGCCTCAAATGGCGGGTAAGGCGGTCGTAGATTTTGTGGGAGGTCAAGGCGCAAAAAACGCACATAGCTATAGCTACGTAAGTCTTTTTGCAACGCAGAGATCCCGCAAAAGATACCCCGGATTGGCCTCAATTGACGTGTAGGATTAAACAATGAGCTCTTTTTGCCAAGT
>JANQLQ010000268.1 GCA_028280565.1 Fulvivirga sp. | reverse complement strand
TGCTGGCGCCCTTTTCTTTTGTTTCGTTTTCTTTTGGGCGCGCAAAAGAAAATGAAAACTGGACTTAGAACCGCAAAATCCCGCTTAAACTGCTCATTGAGAGGTTTGCATTACCCGAGACATCTTAAAAACAATGCTGAATTTGCCAAAATTATACGTTCTCCAGTCAAATTCAATTTTCAAGGACACCCTACAAGCCTAATTTGCCAAAAAATGAGGCTTTGAATACTTTCACGGTCTTTAAACTGGAGAGTAGCTTCCTTTCTACGATAAAGCAGGTTCGGTTCCGGCGTTCCCAATGAACACTCCCGCAACCACCAGCGCGGAATGACGGTCATTTTTTTAATCGAGTCCTGGTCCCTACGTAGAACGGGGTAATATCACAGGCCTCTCCCAGCAAACGAAGCCAATACACGCTTACGAGCCCGGGCTTTGAAATAAAAATATAGAATGAATACAAGGGCTACAGCTCCAAAAGTCCCGCTACCTGTCCACCACTGGTACCACCTTACCCGTAATACGTGGGCCTGCTCCCGGGCTTTAAGTTGCTCTAAAACCAGTTTTCCTTCCAAAAACAGTCGTTTCTCAGATAGCGCTTGCTGTTGCGCATACAGCCCTTGGGTGATCTCTTCATACCTGCGGCTATGAGATAATGCCGAGCTCATGTTACCCTTTTTCTCTTCCAGCCGCGACAACTGCAAGTAGTTGTCCATGAGGAGATCCTCTTCAGCATCCTCCGTATGATCCAGCGCTGCGGTAAAATATCCAAAGGCGCTATCCAACTGGTCGAACCTTAAGTAAGCATGTCCAATTTGATTCAGCGTTGACATCAAGAGCCTCGGCTGGTCCAGGGTCGCCCTGACCTCCAGCGCCCGGTTATAATAATAGAGCGCGCCATCCAATTGATCCTGTTCGATCGCAATAGAACCCATATTATGTAATGCCCTGGATTCCCAGAACTTATCTTTTTGTTGTTTGGCCAATTCTAAGGTTTCCATGTAATACTTGCCTGCTACGGGAAATTCTTCCGCAATTTCCATTACTAAACCCATATCATTATACACCTTTAATAAAGGCCGGTGGCGATCGTTCTGCTGGTAGTAATCGGCAGCCTGCTGGTAGTAATAGATCGCCGAATCATAAACTCCTAATTTGCGCTGGACTATGCCTATATTAAATAGAGTTTGCGCATATTTCCCGTTTTTTTCATGGCCCTTCCTAAGCTTAAGCACCTTGTGATACATTTGTAAAGCATTTTTATAATGCAACACATAATAAAAAACAGCTCCTATATCTTCGTAGACGTTGGCCAGTAAAACGGTTTTGTTCAATTGCCGGTAGAGATCAGAGGCATCCAGGTAAAACTCCACCGCGTTAACATAATCATGATCCTTTCGATACAACCAGCCTGACAGGTACAAGGAATTAGCAGCAATTTCCAAGCTATCCATTTCTAAGGCAAGACGGTAGGTTTGGCGTGCTAACTCTGCATCTCGCGACTTTTTGGCCTGCTTATACATGCTATCCAGGTCGACCTGGGCAGGAAGAGCGGTGCCGGTAAAAGCAAACAAGGCAAACAAAAAGTTCTTTAGCATTTTTCTCTTTATGGAAATTGCAACTAGTAAATATAAAATAAGCGGTAGTTATTCACCACCGCTTGTAAGATATACTGAAATTTTTCCTAGACTAATTAATCCGGCGGGCCATTTTCGCCAACCTCCGCACCTTCACCTGTGTTTCTTTCAAGAAATTCATCTTGAGGGAAAATTTCATTTTCTTCGGCGCATGAACTTAAAACACCGCAGACTGCAATGACAGCCAAAGTAATAAACAACTTTACATTTTTCATAACACATAAATTTTAGTTAAAAGATTAAGGATCAATTTATGTATTAAATGTGAGCCCGAACAGCGGATGTAAGTTCGCAGAAAAGAATCCTGGGCTTATTTGATGATTTTCAGAAGCTGCTTCAAAAAGCCTCGGTTCCAGGAAAACAGGGTTATTTCTATTGGCTTTAAAAATAGGAGAAGTGTGTAATGGGGATCTTAACGAAGAGTAATGTAGGAATAAATCCAAGGGTTATCCATGAAAATCAAATATTCGGAACCAACATTTGTCCATTCCCCTGGTTTTATTTCAATAAGCAGGGGGGTAAAATAACATGGTTTTTAAGTAATAATTGCCAAGTAGCCAAATTTAATCCCAAGAGACGAAGTGCATTCGCACAAGACATAGAGTAATCCCTGTGACACCCAGCGGCCTACCCCGTTTTCTCTGCGGTTAAGCACTAGTTTTCAATATTTTACCTTGAAATAAGTTATTTTAGGGTGCTGTACTAACCCAAAACTCAGGCTAGCATAAAAGGTTTAGCCTTAAGCGTTGTTTAAGCCCGACGAAAAATCAAGCTCAAAAATTCCTACCATTGGACGGCGAAGAAATATATTTTAACCTGAACCCCGTTAATTTTTTTATCATTTCCGGGCTGTTGCAAAACTTCATACTAGCGGGTATCCTCTTTTTTAAGCGAGGAGATAGATTACTGGCCAACAGGCTCCTATCTGTAACCATTCTATGTGTCAACTTGCACCTCACCTATTTAATGGTCCTCGACACTAATTTAGATAATCTATTCCCATATTTTCTTTGGTTTCCGTACTCGTACTTGGCGGCGGTTGGCCCATTGGTATTTTTTTACGTGCAGGCCCTCACCAATCTTGAGTTTGACCTTTCCAAAACAAACATAGTCCATTTCATCCCCGTGATTATTGAACTAATATTACAGGCGATACAGGTGGTTTACAGCATTAGGACCGATCAACTCTTCTACAATACACCATTTTATTTTTACATCACACCATTACAGTACAGTTGGGCTGCAGGATCGATCTTGTATTATTTACACCTTTCTCTAAAAATCATTAATAGCCATGAAGTTTGGGTATTGAAAAACTTTTCAAACCTCAAAGAGGTCACCTTGGCCTGGCTCAATAAGCTCATTATTCACTACCGGTTTTTATGGATAATTTGGGTGCCCTTTGCAGCTGCTTTCCTCCTGTTTTTTAGATTCCAGCTTCAATTCCTTCTTGTAGTGCTGGCCCTTTATCTTCTCATGCTGATCTTAACCTACCTTACCTTTTGGATCGGACTGGAAGGTTTACGAAATGGGAACTTAGTTTATTTAGAACCAATGGATTCTACTACGGCAAATAAAAACTTCAGCAAGCTGAAAACAGGTGAGATCAACCCGTATATTGAGGGCATTAAGCAACTGATGACCAAGGAAAAAATGTATCTCAATGAACATTTAACCCTCAAAGACATTGCTACGCGACTCAATGCCGACCCCAACCTGGTATCTTTTATTTTAAACCACCACCTGGGAAGTAATTTTTATGATTTTGTGAACCGCTACCGAATACAAGAAGTAGTGGATAAACTAAATGATCCCTCGTTTGGTCATCTTACATTTTTGGGGATAGCAATGGAGTCAGGATTCAATTCTAAAACCACTTTCAACCGGGTTTTCAAGCAGGTCATGGGGATGACTCCTTCCGAGTTCCAAAAAAAGAAAGCACGGTAGGGCACGGATGAGGTGCCATCCCTCATTTTGGCACGCTTACCATGGTCCCATTTTGTTGATTTGAGCTTTTATCATTTCAAAAACAAAACTATGTCCAGGTACATTCTTATTTTATTCCTACTGTCGCATCTTGCCTGCATCGGGCAAACTTCAGAAAACGACGCAAAAGAGATCTTAATAGAAAAGATACTTGCTGAGCCTACGCCCCAAGAGATCCAAGAAATATTGACCTATCACCGAAGGAAAGAATTAGCTCCGCAAGAGGTAACCTTTCATGACTCTACGTTGCTTTCGAATGGGAATACATTATACATCCTTTCTCATAAGGTAGAAGGCAATACGCATTACGGCGCTGTAATCGTGCCGGGAAATGGCGGCTCTAAAAAACTACCCGTAGTCATCTTTGCTACCGGTGGAGATGGGATACACAAAGAGTTTGATATTGGCCTTGATTTTAATCACACGGCTGCCCAATTTCCAAGCTACATGGGAAAGGGTTTGGATCAACAATTTATAGTAGCCATCCCGTCTTTCCGGGGGCAGCGGTTGATCATTAACGATAAAAAATACCAGTCGGGAGGGAAAGTAGAAGATGCCTTCAATGGTGCCACCACGGATGCCATCGCATTTCTAAATGTGACACTCCAGGCATTTCCGCGGTCAGACGAAAGCCGTATAGCCATCTACGGGGGAAGCCGGGGAGGCACTGTCGCCCTATTAGCTTCCGCCAGGGACCCTCGCGTGAAAAGAGCGGTTGTGGCCTGTGCTCCTACAGGCATGAAAGCACTTTACTTGTTGTATCCCGGTCAGTTCAGTTTACTATTTTTCAACGATCTCTTTGCTGGAAAAATTACGGAAAGCGAAGCCAGAAGAAAGTTTATATCCAGCTCTCCCCTTTACTTTGTCCATGCACTGCCAAGGGTCAAGCTTCACCACGATACAGGCGATCCTTTTTTGCAGAAAAGTTCGTGGAGCGTATGAAAGCCAATGGAAAGGACATTGAGCCATACTATTACAATGAAAACATCCACGGGTTTTGGGAGGATGGCAATTATTGGGAACGGGTACAGGAGTTTATTGGTACATTGCTGGAGCGAAATTAGGTTCGAATACCGGGGTGGGGTAAAACTAATGACTTTAACGGAAATGCCTTACAGGTTGAATAAATCTATGATTTTTAGAATACTTGCATATCGCGGTTCACGAGCTTTTTAAAGAACAGGAAACCGGCAAACGTCGAGCTATGACATACGGCATTATATGGCTTTACCAGTGCACTTTATGAAAGAAAAAGAAATCAAGCTTCTCCTTAACACCACTTTCCACCGGCATTTTGGCATAAGCGACATTGATTGGGGAGAACTGGCCGAGGACACTGTTATTGTAGAATGCAATAAAAACACCTACATACGAAAAGTCCACCAGTATGAACGTAGTTTGAATTACCTTCTAGAAGGCGCCACCGGTAATTTTGCTTACAAAAAAGACAAGCTCGTGTGCGTAGACCTTTGCTTCCAAGGTGACTTTTTTGGTGACTACTCTTCCTTGATCCTTCAACAAAAGAGCCCCCTGGAAATACGGGCGTTGGTTCAAACCAAGTATTTTTCTATTCCTTTTTCAAAACTGCTGGAGTTTTATGCCCAGCAGTCTCCGATAATAATAGAACAAATCGGGAGAAGATCCGCGGAGCATTTGTATGTTTTAAAAAGCAAAGAATTGCTAGAATCAAAGACCCTCTCGGCGCGAGAGCGATATGTGGACCTGCTGAAAAACCGTCCCGGGATTTTCCAAGATATCTCTTTGAAATACATTGCCTCCTACCTGGGGGTAACTGCGGAGAGTTTGTCGAGGATACGCCGATCTTTAGCTAAAGATGAGTTCTTACCATAGGTCAAGTTTTTTTCACAGGCGATATGTGAATTTTACAGTAAAAAAGGATCATGTATCACCCAAGACTTTACGGAAGTTTTTACGACATGGGATTAAAATATGGAAGTTTGCTTTATGAAAAGGCAGGATTCCAAATTCCTGTCATGAGTAAAGAAAGAACACAGTTTGGTATAGCGTCATACGAGATACTCAAGACGTTCTACCCGGAAATCATAGAAGAGATCGAGGGATTTGCCAAGGGAATAAAAGCCGAGCCTGCCATAGTGGGTGGTTTCCTGCTGACGATAGGCATCTTTGATATGAACGCCCAATGCAGCGCTTTTGCCTACAAGAACAATAATTCCGTGCTTATGGGCAGGAACTATGATATGCTTTTTGCATTCAAAAAATACAGCCAAAGTAGCTTAACCGCCCCCACGGGAAAGTATGCACACATTAACCATTCCGATGCTTTCATCGGCTGCGAAGATGGCATCAACGAAAAGGGACTAGCGATAGCGATGACTTTCGTAAATGGCGCTTCCAAACAGCCTGGGGTCGGTTTTTATTTCATGGTTAGGAGAATATTGGAAGAATGTGCCACTATTGAAGAAGCCATTGCTATCATCAACACGGCGAAAGTATCTAAAGCCAACAATTTTTTGATCGCGGATAAAAAGGGAGGGATGGTCGTAGTAGAATCTGCCCCGGGGAAAACCGTGGCCCGGTACCCGGCAGCAGGGGAAAACTTCATCCACACCACGAATCAATTTATCAGCAGGGAAATGCAAGCGTATGATATCGGCGGTGTGGATTGGAGTAAAAGCCGTGAAAGATATGAACGTGTGGGGAATCGATTAAAGGAAAGCGGGGGGTTATCGTTTGAAAATGCGAAAGAAGTGTTAAGCGACCATTGCGTTTGCCTGGACTTGAAAAAACATAAATTTGGCACCATTTGGTCTATAGTGGCAGACCTGGATACTTTAAGAATTGAGAGGGCGGAGACCAAACCCAAAATCAATAACTACAAACCCGAGACACGGCTGGATTGGTGGTTAAAGAAGAAAAAAACCAAGTGAAAAATGATGGTCAAAGAAGGGCATCATTGAACATTCAAGTGGCGTATGGAGGGGAGACATCCGGGAACAGCGCGGCACATTTGAAGCCCGTGGGTAGGCGGTCTGTAGGGGCTGTGCGTTTAATGGATAAATTGTTATTTTTACTTTCAAATTGAAAGTAAAATGGCTGGACATTCATTTAGATCCGGGTGTGCCGTAAGCTCAGTGCTCGATTTGGTCGGTGACAAGTGGTCTTTGCTTATCATAAGAGACCTGCTGTATTACGGTAAAAGAACATTCAAAGACTTTTCCCAAGCCGGGGAAAGGATATCTTCGGCTCGCTTATCGGATAGGTTGAGTAAACTTGAAAACTTAGAAGTATTAACCAAGTCGCTCCATCCCACGAATAAGAAAGTCTATGTGTATACGCTTACTCCCAAAGGACTGGACTTCGCACCTGTACTTGCCGAGATCATTAGCTGGGCTTTCAAACACCTGGGTAGTCATATTTCAGGCGCCTCCAAGTCACTAGCCAAGCAAATCAAAGCCGACCGGGAGCTCACTTTGTCTCGATTTATGAAACCACACGCAAACTAGTTATGTCAGTATATCAAAAAGTCGCAGAGATCGGCACGAAGTTTTTTAAGAAAAAAGTTCTTTTTAAGTATGGGTTCAACCTATCGCCAATGTATAGAAGAAGTACCGGTAGGATCGTTGAAGTTTCGGAAGATCTACTGAGCATCAAAATAAAACTCCCATTGACATACAAAAACAGGAATTATGTCAATTCTATTTTTGGCGGGAGTATGTTTTCGGCAGTTGACCCCATCCCCATGGTACAGCTTATCAATCTCATCGGGGATGATTACGTGGTTTGGGATAAATCAGCCGAAATTTTTTTCAAACGACCTGCCAGGGAAGACCTGTATGCCGATTTCAATTACACGTTCCAGGAAATTGAAGAAATAAAAGATAAGGTAGCCAAAGAAAATGAAGTGGAGATCATCAAAACAACTTTACTAAAAGACAAGGGGAATAGAAATACATATTGCGAGGTGAAAAAAGTGTTATACATAGCTTCTAAGGAGTTTTATAAAGAGAAACGAAAGAAGAAGTAACGGATATATAACTACCCAATGTTTTGTCTCCATGGTAGCCCGGTTGTCTC
The DNA here is from genome assembly GCA_028280565.1 of Fulvivirga sp. GTDB lineage: Bacteria > Bacteroidota > Bacteroidia > Cytophagales > Cyclobacteriaceae > Fulvivirga. The sequence goes on along the minus strand of JANQLQ010000268.1, from coordinate 410 downwards.
GTTAGATAACAAAGACTAAGGACCTGGACTCGATAACTATTTATTACTTTGATGTTATTTAGGGTAGTTTTGGCGAGTAAGCTTGGTATACCTTAGTGCATTTGCACCTTGGTGGCGAAGCTTCCCCGGCCACCAAGGCACCAAAGACCAAAGAAGCACTAAGGGATCTTCTTTACGATCTAATCGAACCGTATTTCTATATCGAGCTCACGTTTTGAGGTATTTCTACTGAAACCGGGTAGGGCACCATTGAAAATTCAAATGGCGGGTGGAGGGGAGACACCCAGGAACAGCGCGGCACATTTGACGCATGTGGGTAAGCAGGCCATAGGGGTTGGATAGCGCGTTTCGAGGGGAAAATGGGCTTTGTTGCTGGCGCCCTTTTCTTTTGTTTCGTTTTCTTTTGGGCG
>JANQLQ010000267.1 GCA_028280565.1 Fulvivirga sp. | reverse complement strand
AAGTCGGCAGTCGGCAGTAAACAGTCGGCAACCCTCTATTTTGCCTACTGCACTTTGCCTATTGCCAACTTGTCGAGAACTTCCCAACTTGGCAAATAGGGTTCATTGTTTAATCCTACACGTCAGTTGAGGTATGACACGACACTAGGCTTGATCTATAAGTTTGATAAGCGACGCCTTTGTGTAGGTTTTGTTAATGGAAGTTTTTCGTCTTAATTATAGGGTTCGTTGGATACCCGCATTACAAATGCTGGCAATAGTGCCCAGTATTGCTCAATGGGTACGCGTTGCAAACGCGTACCAGTCTAGGTACCAGTTTTTAGTACCAGTCTAGTGTACTAGTTTAAAAAGGGGGCCAGTTTAATTCTCCTGGCCTGGGATTATGCTTAGAAATAAAATCTCCTGGTCCATGTCATCCCTTCCACTTGTAGTAAAGGTATAACAATATGGACAGGATAACGCTGATCAGCAGGCTGGTCATGAGGGGGAAATAGAACTGGAATCCTTCTCTTTTGATAGTAATATCGCCCGGGAGTTTACCAAGAAATGGTATCCTGTCATGGTAATGGAACAGTACGCCGATTACAACTAATACTAAACCGGCTAAGATCAGGAATCTTCCCATAGGCTTAAATACGGGTTCAACACCGTTTAGTTAAGGCTAGCGCTCTCCCCCCGGTTCCCCTTTGGGGAACCAACCGTACAGTACGCTAACGTAATAACCTGGACTCGATAATTGTTTATCCGTTTAATGTTATCCAGGGCAGTTTTGGCTCGTAAGCTTAGTGACCCTTGGTGCATGTGCGTCTTAGTGGCCGGGGAAGCTTCGCCACCAAGGCACCAAAGCGCAAAGAATCACAAAGGGATCTTCTTTACGATCTAATTATTTTTATATCGAAACCCAGCTTAATAGCCTTAAATCTAGGTTGAGATCCCGTTTTACAACCTTGTATTAAAGTTATTGAATTAATCCGACGCTGGTATTGTCTCTTACGGAAATGCTGGGAATGGAAGTGGAATGGCAGCCTTGAACTGGAAAAAGGTTATGAATTCCTTTGTATTGCTGCCCGATAGGTGGGTGAGAGAGATTGCGAAAGCCTTAAAAAAAGTCAAGCCGGGTCTCGTTTGACCCGGCCTTGAACAAATCCAAACAACCTAATTAGTTATCTTTAATTATTTTACTACCACCGTTTTGGTGAATTTTTTTCCATCTATTTTTAAAGCGACATTGTAGCTGCCGGTAGCTAATTTCGAAAGGTCATACACCTTTTGAATGATCAGCTCTTTGGAGAGTGCTTCATTGTACACAAGGTTTCTCCTGCTATCAAATATGCTCAGCTGTGCACTTAACTGCTCCTTGTTGAACATAGAGATACCTACCTTGTTATCCGCCTGGTCAATGATCTGGGGCTTGTAAAAATCCAAGTTATTAGCATTTTGGAGTTCTAGTCCCGCTTTCGTGATCTGTAATGGCCAAGTTTTGATCCGCGTACCATCTTCTACCTGTAAGATGTACTCTCCTTCGGGAAGAGCGTTGAGGTCAAATAGTTTCCTATATTGATCTCCCCGGGTCAGGTTTTCCGAATATAATATCTCACCTTCTAGGTCTTTCAGTGAGATCAGCGCCTTATCGGCGTTAGTTGTTGCTTCATCAATAAATAGAAAAAATTCTTTCCCTCCTTTTTCGTTAACTTTAAGGAAGGGACCTTTTTCACGGGCTACCGAGGTTAGTCCTACTAACATTAAAGCCAGAACCAAACTTTTCTGAATCATCTGTTTCATTTCATAATTGTTTTTAAAAAATATATGATACAAAGGTAGGGCGGCCGGGTTAGCACTACTACATCCTTTTTTTCGTCTTTATGTATTATTTTAACCGCTATAAATAATTGAGCCTCACATCGTGTTAATAAAAAACATAAATGAGTTAAATTTGAACAACACTTTAAGGTGCTTTATTTGTTACATTGAATGCTAACCAAGTTTTACGAGATGAAGTTTAAAGGTGCTCCAGCCCTAGAAAGAATAGACCCGGGATTCGGTAATTCTATCAAATTGAGGCAATATGCAGATCCTTGCCGGAACAAATTACCCTACTGGCATATCCACCCGGAAATGGAAATGGTTTATGTTAACGGGGGGTCGGGTAAAAGACACATTGGCAACCAGCTTTCTTATTATAAAAATGGAGACCTGCTACTGATTGGCGCCAACCTACCACACTATGGATTTACAGACCGGCTGACGGGTAACAAATCCGAGACCATTGTCCAGATGAAAGAAGATTTCCTAGGGCCTCACTTTTTCGAGATCCCGGAGATGGCCGGGGTGAAAAAATTGATGCAGCGGGCTAAGATGGGAGTCGCCTTCCATGGGAAAACGAAAGGAAAGATCGGGGGTAAAATAGAAAAGCTCGTAAAATTCGATCCTTATGACCGGCTATTGAAGATATTGGCGATCCTGAAAGAGCTGGCGCTGTCAGAAGAGTACACCGTGCTGAATGTTGACGGGTTTTCAATGGAAATCGAACCCAGGGACAGTAAAAGGATCAATAAAGTATATGATTTTGTCAGGGAAAATTTTCAACGACCGATTTCTTTGGATGAAATAGCCGATACGGTGAGTATGACTGAGCCTGCGTTCTGCCGGTATTTTAAAAAGATATCCGGTAAGACCTTTACCCAGTTCGTCAACGAATACCGGCTGGTGCATGCTTCTAAATTACTTTCTGAAAGGCCGGATAATATTACGGACATCTGTTTTGAATGCGGGTTCAATAACTTCTCCCATTTCAACAAATTGTTCAAGGCCTTCACAGGCAAAAGCCCGTCACAATATCGTAATGAATTAACGACCATCGTCAAGTAATGGATGAAGAAGGGCCGATTGTTCCTGATCCCGACCGTAATTGCTAACCGTAACCCGGGTACGATACCCGACCAGGTAAAAGGTGTGATCGTGAATTTGGACCACTTTTTGGTGGAAAACATTCGTACAGCAAGAAGATACCTGGGCAGTTTACAGTTGGGAATGAACATATCTTCACTCCGGTTTGACGAATTGACCAAACATACTTCGGACCAGGAAATAGAAATGCTCATGGCCCCTGCGTTAGAAGGCAAGGACCTGGGGGTGCTTTCGGAGTCAGGATGCCCGGGTGTAGCGGACCCTGGATCTAAGGCAGTCAATTTTGCCCATAGACAGGGAATAAAGGTGGTGCCGCTGGTAGGGCCTTCGTCTATTTTGCTGGCATTAATGGCATCAGGATTTAACGGGCAAAAATTTCGTTTTCACGGTTACTTGCCTATTGACAAAGATAAACTACGCACTACGCTGAAAGAACTGGAAAAAAGTTCGGCCCGAAGCGATCAAACTGAAATTTTCATAGAAGCCCCGTATCGTAATAATGCTTTGCTGGCCAGTATTTTAAAATTTTGCGATGGACAAACTCAACTATGCGTGGCCCGGGATATTACCGGCGAACATGAATCCATACAAACTCTTCCGATAAAACAATGGCGTAATAAGGATATTGACTTGCACAAAATGCCCACTGTATTCTTATTATCGAGTCTTAGATGACATGCCACTGTATTTTAACGTGATAGCTTTAATTTAATATTTATTTGATCTAATTTTGTGCCCTTTAGATTTCAAGACAGACAAACTTTAACCAAACTGTAGTATTATGCCTTACTTGTTTACCTCGGAGTCCGTTTCTGAGGGCCATCCCGACAAAGTGGCCGACCAGATCTCTGATGCGTTGATCGACAACTTCCTCGCTTTTGACGGTTCGTCAAAAGTGGCTTGTGAGACTTTGGTGACCACGGGTTTGACTGTATTGAGCGGAGAAGTAAAATCCGAAGCGTACTTGGATGTGCAGAAAATTGCCCGGGAGGTGATCAACGGCATTGGCTACACCCGGGGAGAATATATGTTTGACGGCAATTCCTGTGGTGTTATTTCCGCGATCCACGAACAGTCGCCCGATATTAACCAAGGGGTGGACCGTTCCAGCCCCGAGGAGCAAGGAGCGGGGGACCAAGGAATGATGTTCGGCTATGCTACCAATGAGACGGAAAACTATATGCCCCTGGCGCTGGACCTATCGCATAAGCTATTGATAGAACTCTCTAAGCTGAGAAAAGAAAACCGTGAGATCACGTACCTCCGTCCTGATGCCAAATCACAGGTTACGATTGAATATGCAGATAATGGGGAGCCTTTACGGATTGACTCGATCGTGATCTCTACCCAGCACGATGAGTTTGCCACCGAGGCAGAAATGCTGGGTAAAATAAAAGAGGATATCATTAACATATTGATTCCCAGGGTAAAAAACCAGCTAAAACCTGCCCTGCAGCAGTTATTTAATGACAACATTAAGTACCATATTAACCCTACCGGTAAATTTGTGATCGGTGGGCCTCACGGGGATACCGGGCTCACCGGCCGGAAAATAATCGTGGATACCTATGGAGGCAAAGGCGCACATGGCGGCGGCGCATTCTCAGGAAAAGACCCTTCGAAAGTAGACCGCTCCGCAGCGTATGCTACCCGCCATATTGCTAAAAACATGGTAGCCGCCGGTATTGCTGATGAGATCTTGGTACAAGTATCATACGCCATCGGCGTAGTAGAGCCTATGGGGATCTTTGTAAATACCTATGGCAAGGCTAAAGTAGATCTTACAGATGGTGAAATTGCCGAAAAGATCACCCAGGTCTTTGACATGCGTCCCTACAGCATAGAGCAGCGGCTTAAATTGAGAAATCCTATCTATTCAGAAACCGCGGCCTATGGACACATGGGGAGGGAGAACAGAGTGGTGAATAAGAAATTCACCTCTGCCAATGGTACGGTGAAAGAGGTGGAAGTAGAATTGTTCCCTTGGGAAAAGCTGGATTATGTAGGTAAGGTAAAAGAAGCTTTTAACCTGCAAGCTACCGCGGTACAGCAGTGATAGCGTAACTCATTATATCTTAATAAGAAGGCCCCGGGGAAATTTCCCCGGGGCCTTCTTCATTTTATAAGTTATAGTGTGGGAAGTTAAGATTGTCAGTGCCTAGCGTTAATGCTTCACAAACTCTTCCCTTAATCTCCCACTTAACGTCCATTCTTCTTTAACTTGAACTTTTTAATCTGTCTACGTAATGCTTCCGTTGCTAAATCTGTTGCTTCTTCAAATGATTTCGCTTCTTCTTTTGCAAACAATTGGTTGCCGGGCATATTCAATTTGATCTCTACTGTTTTATTTTCAATAGTGTCACTGTTTAACCTTAAAAACACCTCACCGTCTACCATGCGATCATAAAAAGTTTCGAGCTTATCAACTTTCTTCTGGATGAAATCCAACAACTTTCTGTCAGCGTCGAAGTGGATGGAATGCATTTGTAACTTCATAATTGTAACGTTTAAAAGGTTATAAAAATATTAAGCTTTAGGGTGAGCCTGGTCAAAGACGGTCTTGAGTTTCTCAATGGAATTATGAGTATACACCTGCGTGGCGGCAAGACTTGTATGACCCAAGAGGTCCTTCACTGCATTTAGCTCGGCCCCTTTGTTTAAAAGATGTGTAGCAAACGTATGTCGTAATACATGTGGGCTACGTTTCTCTATGGTAGTAAACAGATCTAAATAATGCTTTACAGTACGGTAGATCAGCATGGGGTAGCATTTTTTACCATCATCTGTAACGATCAAAAATCCTTCATCATTCTGTAAGTCGTTTGCATTTCTTACTTGAATGTAACTCTCAAGTATGGTTTTCAAGGAAATTGAAAAAGGGATCATCCTCTCTTTATTTCGCTTTCCCAGTACTTTGAGCGTACGTTGGGACAGGTCGATATCTACATCCTTCAGCTGGAGGATCTCGGCTAGCCTGGTACCCGTACCGTAGAGCAGCTCTAAGATAAGGCGGTCCCGGGCCCCGGAAAAGTTTTTTTCAAATGTAACATGATCCAGTAATCGGTTCATGTCCTTTTCGTTGATAAACTGCGGTAGCTTTTTGGAGGTTTTCAGCGCTTGTATTTTCCGCATGGGATCATCTTCGATCATTTCCCGCTTGAGGAGAAATTTATAGAATGATCGGAGGCAGGCGATCTTTCGATTAATAGTGCGTGGATCTAATCCCGTATCCATTAAAGAAACGATCCAATTCCTGATCACGGGATGCGAACAACCTTCTAACGTGGTCCCTGGAAAGTGTTGGTCAATGAACGTCGTAAACTGGTTAAGATCATTCTCATACGACGTTACGGTATGGGTACTATACCTCTTTTCGAATTGTATATATTTGAGGAAGGATTCCCGCATAAAAAAAGTATTGACCCCGTATCGTGATCAATACTAATTTAATTATTTTATCGGGAAATGTACAGCCGGCTTAGTAATTTTCTTCAGCGTACTTCGACTGCCTATATCTAGCTTTGATAACTTCTGTTCTTCGAGTTACGGAAGGCTTCTCAAAAAACGTTCGAGAGCGCAATTCCTTCAAAACACCTGTTTTCTCAAACTTCTTCTTGAATCGCTTGAGCGCCTTATCTATAGACTCGTTTTCCTTAACGTTAATAACAATCATTCCTTATCCTTTCAAATGGAGTGCAAATATAAAGTTATGCCATTAAAAATACAAACTAAATTTTAGGTAGTGATTACAGCCTGCCGCAGCAGGATGGTAACGCCACACACCTTATTTTAAGATAGCACGCGAGATCACCAATTTTTGGATCTCAGAAGTCCCCTCACCGATAGTACATAGCTTTACATCACGATAGTATTTTTCCACCGGGTAGTCTTTGGTGAATCCATACCCCCCGAAGATCTGCACGGCTTCATTTGCAGCCTCTACAGCTATTTCAGAAGTATAGTATTTTGCCATGGCCGATTCCTTGTTCACACTCTTGCCCTTGTTTTTCAGATCAGCAGCGCGATAGGTCAATAACTTGGCGGCTTCGATCTTAGTGGCCATATCAGCAAGCTTAAACGAAATGGCCTGGAACTTTGAAATAGGTTGGTTAAACTGTTCTCTTTCCTTTGAGTATTGCAACGAAGCCTCGTAAGCCCCTTGTGCAATTCCCAGGCTGAGGGCCGCAATAGAGATCCTGCCCCCATCCAATACTTTTAACGACTGGACAAAACCCTCTCCTACTTTACCTATTATATTCTCCTTAGGCACCTTGCAGTTATCGAAGATCATTTCCGCCGTTTCAGAAGCTCGCATGCCCAGCTTGTTTTCTTTTCTACCACCGCTAAAACCGGGGGTGCCCTTTTCCACGATAAAGGCCGTCATACCGTGTGAATCCCCGGGCTCGCCGGTCCGTGCGATCACCACGGCTACATCCCCGGATTTTCCGTGGGTGATGAAATTTTTAGCGCCATTGATCACATAATGGTCACCCTCTTCCTTCGCCACCGTCTTCATGTTACCGGCGTCTGAGCCCGTGTTGGGTTCAGTCAGCCCCCAAGCCCCGATCCATTCTGCGCTAGCCAGTTTGGGTAAATATTTTTGTTTTTGTGCTTCAGTGCCAAATTGCAGGATATGACCGGTGCATAACGAATTATGTGCTGCCATGGATAGCCCTACTGACCCGTCTATTTTTGATAACTCCACGATCGCTGTGACATACTCATGGTAACCAAAACCGGACCCACCGTATGACTGGGGTACTAAGACGCCCATTAGACCCAGCTCGCCGAGTTTTTTGAACAAGGCTACGGGGAATTCCTGCGCCTCATCCCAATCCATCATGTAGGGCTTGATCTCCCGCTCTCCCAAGTCTCTTATCATCTGTGCGATCATCGCTTGATTCTCGTTTTCCTCGAAACCATAGACCGCCTGCTGTTCACTCATTATTGCTTCCATGCTCAATACAATCGTTTTCGGACAAAGATAAAATAAAATGCTTACCGAACGAATGTTAGTTTGGTGAATTATTAAATTTTTCAAAATCCAATTTCCAGAAGGAATAGATAAAATATTCTATTATTTTTGGTCCGTTTTAACAGGTTTTAATAAAATTTAATCATGAAAATTGCCGTAGTAGGTACTGGTTATGTAGGCCTTGTGACAGGGACTTGCTTTGCCGAAACTGGAAACAGTGTTACATGTATTGACATTGATGAAGACAAAGTAAAAAGTCTTCAGAATGGGAAGATCACTATTTATGAGCCGGGCTTGGATGTAATTTTTGAACGTAACATTGAACAGGACCGACTACATTTTACCACGGATCTTGCGGAAGGGATCAAGGACGCAAAAATTATATTCTTGGCGCTGCCCACCCCACCGGGTGAAGACGGATCTGCTGACCTGCAGTACATACTGAAGGTAGCTGAAGACCTCGGACCTTTGTTGGACCAATACACGATCATCGTCGATAAAAGTACGGTGCCGGTAGGTACTGCTCAAAAAGTTACTGCCAAGATCGCCGAAAAGGCAAAAGTAGAATTTGACGTAGTCTCTAACCCGGAATTCCTGCGTGAAGGGGTGGCCGTAGAAGATTTTATGAAGCCCGACCGGGTAGTGATCGGTACCTCTTCTGAAAAAGCGAAAAATGTGATGGAGTCCTTGTACGCCCCATTGGTGCGCCAAGGTAATCCCGTCATTTTTATGGATGAAAGATCAGCGGAGCTTACAAAATATGCCGCTAACTCATTTTTAGCGACGAAGATCACATTCATGAATGAAATCGCCAACATGTGCGAGCTTTTAGGTGCGGATGTAGATGCTGTAAGACGAGGAGTAGGAACAGACAGCCGGATCGGCAAACGATTCCTTTTTGCAGGGATCGGTTACGGGGGTAGCTGCTTTCCCAAAGACGTACAGGCCTTGGCCAAATCAGCGGAAGAAGTTAAATATGATTTTAGCATTTTAAAATCAGTTATGTCCGTGAATGAAGTGCAGAAGACAAAAATGATCCCTAAAATAAAAGATCATTTTAATGGGGATCTAAGTGGCAAAACCATTGCCTTATGGGGGCTGGCTTTTAAACCTTACACCGACGATATCCGTGAGGCGCCTTCCCTTTATAATATCGACGAGTTAGTAGCTGCAGGAGCCACGGTAAAATGCTATGACCCGGAAGCTATGGACAATGTGAAACGTTTAATAGGAGATAAAGCCGTTTTCTGCCATGATGCTTACGAGGCGGTAGACGGGGCTGATGCCTTATTTATTGCCACAGAATGGCCGGTATTCAGGACGCCTGATTTTGACAGGATCGCAAAAGGACTTAAGAATAAAGTGATTTTCGATGGTAGGAACCTATACTCTTTACGCGATATGGAAGAGCAAGGCTTCGCTTACCACAGCATAGGAAGGGCAGTAGTCAATGGCTAAGAAGACAGTACTTATCACCGGCGCGGCGGGCTTTTTAGGTTCCCATCTTTGTGATCGGTTTATAAAGGAGGGGTACCGGGTATTGGGAATGGATAACCTGATCACAGGCTCTTTAAAGAACATAGAGCACCTGGTCAAGCTTGGGGACTTCGAATTTTATGAGCACGACGTATCGAAGTTTGTACATGTACCGGGGGAGTTAGACTACATTCTACATTTTGCGTCCCCGGCCAGTCCCATTGATTACTTGAAGATCCCCATTCAAACCTTGAAAGTAGGCTCACTGGGGACCCATAATTTATTAGGCCTGGCAAAAGCTAAAAATGCCCGGATGTTAATTGCCTCTACTTCCGAAGTTTACGGCGACCCTACGGTACACCCGCAGACGGAGGAGTACTATGGGAACGTAAACCCGGTAGGACCACGAGGTGTCTACGATGAGGCTAAGCGTTTCCAGGAAGCAATGACCATGGCTTATCATACCTACCACGGCTTGGAAACACGTATTGTAAGGATTTTCAACACCTACGGCCCCAGGATGAGATTAAATGACGGCCGTGTGCTGCCCGCTTTTATAGGCCAAGCATTAAGAGGTGAAGACCTGACCGTCTTTGGAGATGGCAGCCAAACCCGCTCTTTTTGCTACGTTGATGATCTCATCGAAGGTATATATCGTTTGCTATTGAGTGATTACGCCTACCCGGTCAATATTGGCAACCCGGACGAGATCACCATAGGGCAATTTGCCGAAGAGATCATTAAGCTCACCGGTACCTCTCAAAAGGTAATTTATAAGCCTTTGCCAAAGGATGACCCGATGCAGCGCCAGCCTAACATAGATAAGGCACGTGAAATACTGGGCTGGGAACCGCAAGTGTCGCGCGCAGAAGGGCTGAAGATCACGTATGAATACTTCAAAACACTTTCTGAAGATGAACTCTTCACGAAAGAGCACAACACCTTTGAAGGATACATTAGGAAGTAACAAGATTAGGTCTAAGCAGAAATTTGTTTGAGAAGCAAGGGTAAGGCCACGACCTTACCTCTCTTTAGTAAGGCCCTGCATAGCCTGGTAAATACAGGCTATGCAGGATCTAATCCTGTAATCCTTCTTTAATCCAATACAAATTTTACAGGGATTACTTGCTTGACGCGCACCGGCTGCCCTCGTTGCTTCCCGGCATGCCATTTTGGAGGGTCTTTAAAGATCCTCAACACTTCTTCGTCACAGCCGGCGCCTATGCCCTTTATGACCTCCAGGTCTACCATATCTCCATTTTCATTTACCACAAAGCGCAAGAAAACGGTCCCGTCTATCCCGATCCTTTTGGCCTTGGCGGGATACTTCAAATTTTTGCTGACAAATTTGTAAAAGGCCTCGTATCCTCCTACGGGCTCAGGCATGTCTTCCACGATCTCAAAAGTTTCCGGGGCCTTTTCTTCGGGGATTTCTTCCAAAGTTATTTCGGGTACTTCGGGGATCATGACAGGGTCAATAATGATTTCCGGCAGCTCTATCTCCGGTTCATCCGGATCTGCTTCTACCGGGTTATGAACCACGGGTTTTGGCGGAGGCGGAGGGGGTTTTATGTCCGTAATAGGAGGTATAGTCTCGTCATAAACGATCGATTTGGGTAAGATGACGGGGTTGGCCACCTCTTTTACCTTATACTCAAAAGCGCATACGGTCAAAAGCATGGCAGATAACAACCCCACTTGGAAGAAAAGGCCGGATTTATTCCTAAGGTCCTTTTCCGGGTTTTTTCGCTTTTCCATATTGAATTGTATTAAGTGAAACATATTGAATAGTACCCGGCCGGGATGTCGTAATGCTAACTTGGTTGTTTTCTACAGGGGTTTCATTTTGAGAGGAGATCATTTTAGTGGCGTAGTAGGTCATGGCAACTAATAGGATAAAGGCAAGTAACATCAAAATTAATCTTGCTACTTTCCTTGTTTTATTGCTTTTCTCGTGCCTTTTCAACACCTCGTAGTAATTCTTATGACTTTCTATCCTACGGGATGTCATCTTTTGTCTTCTTAACCGTATTTCATGTCTTCCCATTATTCCTTCCAGTTGATGCTAAAGTGTTTTCTTAACTTTTCCACCGCTCGGTAGAGTCTCATTTTAGCCCCGCTTTCCCCAATATTCAAGATATAGGCGATCTCTTTAAAACTTCGTCCTTCAAAAAAGCGCAATTCCAATATTTCCACGGTAGAGGTAGGGAGTTCGTTTAACGTGTCCTTTAACAGGTCTAGCTGCTCTTGGGAAAATTCTTCTTCCTCTACCTCCATAAGCTCTCGCACTCGCTGCTCCTCCAGGCTGAAAACACGATTCCGCTTTGTCTTGTTGAAGTGTTTGTTTACCTCGTTCGTCGCTATTTTGTATAGCCAAGCAGAAAAAGGGAGACCCCTGTATTCATATTTTTTCAGGTTATCCAGTGCGCGGAAAAACGTTTGAGAACATAAGTCGTCTGCTAGCTCTTCATCTTCCGTTCTCCTGAAAATAAACTCGAAGATCCCATCAAAGTACCTGTCGTAGACCTCGCTGAACTGCCGGGCGTCTTTTTTGGCAGCCTCTATGATCACATGCTCAGCGGTGATCTCTTCTTCGGTCATATGTCTTGATGTCTTCAAGCTTTCCCTGTTAAGTGCTTTGTAGTCATAATCTTTGGCAGCCGAAAAGTCACACGGGAAGCCGGGAATTTTCCAACTTTCAAAAAAGGGTTTGTCCCGGGTAGTGTTAAGTTAAGTATAAGATGATGGTTAAGTCGCCGTAATTTTTGCTTTAGACGAAGCAATAAAAAGTAAGCATAGCCCTAGCTACGTGAGTCTTTTTATTGGGAAGTATAAAGCAAAAAAAACAAGACTTGGGCCATCAGATTATGCTTAACTTAACACTTATATTAATCTATACTTTTATCTACCTGCTAATATAACCTAAGGCCATGCATAAACTCTATTTACTGTTCGCCCTCTTGTTTATAGGATGTCATACCACGTCAAAATCCATAACCTCAACTTCTTCACCGATAAGCCCAGTGTCTTCTATTGCCTCCAAAACAGACGGTATGCAGAAGTATGAAGGCTTTTTTGAGTTTTATTATGACAAAAAAGAAGATAAGATCTACCTGGTGGTCGATAAATTTGACCAAGAGTTTTTATATGTGAATTCACTGGCTGCCGGTGTAGGGTCTAATGATATAGGATTAGACCGGAACCAGCTAGGGGATGACCGGGTAGTAAAATTTGACCGCCGGGGCCCTAAGATCTTGCTGGTGCAGCCTAATTTTCAATATAGAGCAGTAAGTGATAATTATGATGAACGCAAGTCTGTGGAAGATGCCTTTGCCAAATCTATCCTGTGGGGGTTTAAGCTGGTAACAGAAGAGGAGGGTAAGGTACTGGTAGATGCCACTGATTTTTTTATGCGGGACGCTCATAATGTGGAAGGCCGTCTTAGGGGGATGAAACAAGGGAATTATTCACGGGATAAAACTCGTTCGGCGTTCTACTTGGACAGGACAAAAAATTTCCCGAAAAATTCTGAATTCGAAGTAACGTTAACGTTTAAAGGCACACCTGCAGGAGCATATATACGAAGTGTAACCCCGACTTCCACCAGTATTACGGTACGCCAGCATCACTCTTTTGTGGAACTCCCGGATAATAACTACGAGCCACGGAGGTTTGATCCAAGGGCCGGGTTCAATGCCCTAACCTATTATGATTATGCCACACCTATTCATGAAGATATAGAGAAGAAGTTCATCACCCGGCATAGGCTTAAAAAGAAAGACCCGACCGCCGCTATTAGCGAGCCGGTAGAACCCATTATCTACTATCTTGACCGGGGCACACCTGAGCCCATACGTTCGGCATTGCTGGATGGCGCTCGCTGGTGGAACCAAGCCTTTGAGGCGGCAGGTTATAAAGATGCCTTCCGGGTAGAACTCCTTCCTGCCGACGCTGACCCCATGGATGTGCGCTATAATGTGATCAATTGGGTACATCGCTCTACCAGGGGATGGTCTTACGGTACCAGCGTGAAAGACCCTAGGACGGGTGAGATCATCAAAGGGCATGTTTTATTGGGTTCTCTTCGTGTACGCCAAGACTTTTTGATCGCCGAAGGGCTGCTTGCTCCTTACAAAGAGGGTGGGACAGCACCTGGTGCCATGGAGGAGATGGCCTTGGCACGTCTTAGGCAACTTTCCGCGCACGAGATAGGACATACCTTGGGCCTGGCACACAGCTATACTTCCAGCAGCGAAAACCGCGCCTCGGTGATGGACTATCCTCACCCGGTGGTTGACATCAAGGAGGGCCGGCTTGACCTTTCCAATGCCTACGATGACAAAATTGGCGAATGGGATAAGGTAAGTATAGCTTATGGGTACCAGGATTTCCCGGACGGCACGGACGAGTCCAAGGCATTGGAAACCATTATTCAAAATTCGTTAAAAAAGGGACTTACTTTCCTTTCCGATCAAGATGCCCGGCCTGTGAGTGGGGCACATCCTTATGCACACCTCTGGGATAATGGTAAAAACGCCACCGATGAACTGGTCCATACCTTGGAAGTAAGAAAGATAGCGTTACGGAATTTCGGGAAAAAGAACATCCCCATGGGCGAACCTTATGCTAAACTTGAAGAGGTATTGGTCCCCATATACTTCTTCCACCGGTACCAAACGGAAGCGGTGACAAAATGGATCGGGGGTTTAAACTACCGTTATGCATTGCGTGGCGACGGCCAGCTCATAACCGGTATGATCCCTAAAGAAGAGCAAATGAAAGCGCTTGATGCCCTATTATCCACATTATCCCCGCAAGTGTTGGCCTTGCCGGAGGAGATCATCCAGGTGATCCCACCGCGTCCGCTAGGCTACAGCCGCAACCGTGAGATCATCAATACGCGCACGGGCTTAGCCTTTGACCCACTGGGAGCGGCGGAGACTGCGGCCAACATGACCCTTTCTTTATTGCTCCATCCCTCCAGGGCCCAGCGGCTCGTGGAACACTATGCAAGGAACAACGCCCAGCCCCAGCTAAACGAGATCGTGGATAAAATAATCTCCCAAACCCTCAAGAAGCAGGTACAGGGAGGTTTTGAAGGCGAAGTTCAACGTACGGTGAATGTGTTGGTAGTGCAAAACTTGATGCGCTTATCCCAGCATGAAGCTACAGGTCACCAGGTAAGATCGATCATAAACTACCAGCTCTTACAGCTAAGTGAATGGCTAAAGACCCGCCAGCGAGATCCCGGTAGCCTCGGGACTAAGGCGCATTATCAAGCCCTCGTCAATGATATTTCAAAGTTCTTGGAAGAGCCAGCGGACTATGAACCGATTGCGCCCCTTACCCCTCCTGCCGGCTCACCGATAGGAATGTGTGATTACTGAGCGTGGGCCTGTTCCCCAGTATGAATGTACAGAGCCTATGGATAAGTAGGGTAAAATGTGGATAGTGTGCACTGCTTCAGCCCAATTTCACTTAAAAATCACAGGTTATGCTAAAACTTGGCCCTTTAATCGCTTAAGTTTAACGCCATGTCGATGTATGATACTTCGGAAGAGGATAACGAACTTTATGAGCATTACCGTATTATAGCCGATCCTAAACAGGCATTGATCCGAATTGATAAATTTTTAATGGATCGTTTGCCCAATGTGACCCGCAGTAAGCTACAGGCGGGTATTCGCGATGGTTTTGTGCGTGTAAACGATAAGGAGGTAAAGCCAAATTACAAAGTGCACCCCGGGGATGAGATCTTTATTGCTTTGCCCGAACCTCCGCGTGATACAGAAGTGGTGCCCGAGGATATCCCGCTGGATATTGTTTATGAAGACGAGCACCTGCTCGTAGTAAATAAACCCGCCGGCATGGTGGTGCATCCTGCCTATCAAAACTGGACGGGTACATTAGTGAATGGACTCACTTATCACTTTCAAAATCTCCCGGAAATGCAGGGCAATACTGGGCGTCCTGGGTTGGTACATCGAATAGATAAAGACACGTCAGGCCTGCTGGTCATTGCCAAAACAGAACCGGCCATGAACGGGCTTGCCAAGCAGTTTTTCAACCATAGCATTGAAAGGACTTATTATGCCCTGACCTGGGGTGTACCTAGCCCGCCGCAGGGAACCATCAATGTCAATTTAGGCCGGAGCCCGAAAGACCGAAGGATAACCGTGGCTTTTGAAGACGAGGCGCTGGGACGAAGAGCGGTCACGCATTATAGCGTACTACAGGACCTGCGGTATGTAGCGTTGGTGAAGTGTAACCTGGAGACGGGCAGGACCCACCAGATCCGCGCGCATATGAAGCATATCGGTCACCCACTGTTCAATGATGCTCCCTATGGTGGGGATAGGATCTTGAAAGGCACTCCATTTTCCAAGTATAAAAGTTTTGTAGACAATTGCTTTAAGCTTTTGCCCCGACAGGCGCTCCATGCTAAATCTTTGGGATTTGTACATCCTACTGCACAAAAAAGTATGCAATTCGAATCAGAACTACCCAGTGATATGCAGGAGGTCCTCGCCAAATGGGAGAGCTATGTTCAGCACCATTAACTCTACCCGGGCAAGCAGGAACGACAGAAGTTGACCGGTCTTAAATTTTTGAAGGTTTAGTAAGGTAGGGGTGTTTACTAAGGTTAGAGCGAGTTGTATGTTACATTTACGGAGAGATCGAAGCTGTTTAATAGCTAGTTAACTGGGTAATGAACAGGGAATAAATTCCAACCAACCCTGTCAGAATAAACAGCAGCTAGGTTTATAGGCCCATCCATGTACCCCAATGTTCCGTCTAAGGACCACTGGCGTGACAAGGCCATTAAAAAATCAAACCAAAGTCAACTGCTCATCACTTAGCAGCGCTTTGTTGATCTGGTCCATGGCGTTCTTTTTGAAGGCCTGGTAATCACGATCCAAGTCGGCGTTATACAACAATTGCTTGATGTAGCCAAGCACATCTTCCATTTCACTATCGTTCATCGAATCCAACGACTGAAGGATAGCTTGCTTTTTGACAACTGAATTCATTTTTGGTAGTGGTTATGCTAAAGGTAACGTATTCACTTCCGAAAAGTTAGTTTGTTAAGCAATAGTAATGATTTATAAACATTTAATTAAATCTATATAGAATTGCAACTAAATGATAACTTACGATTTACATGTTTTTTTCAACAAGCTCATTTCAAAGTTCTCATTTATCAATCAATGAAGATGCACAAGCTGTCCTTTATACAACAAACGCGGCAAAGTGGCACGGCTCACCTGCAGGATCATTTTTTTTCCGGCTGTCCACCGGTTGCCCTTAGCCGGATCAGTTTATTGAGCAGGTCAAACCAAAATGGTGCTCCCAAAGAAATGGCCAAGGCAGTGATCAGCCAGCCTACTATTTTTAGCAGCAGGCACCGGGTAAATGATTCGCAGTCAAACGGGTCTTTCGCATTCCAGCCAATGCCCAATAGCTGGCTTTTTGGCCCCGTCTGCTCAACCAATAACGACCCTAATTGGCTGGAAACGTCCTGCAACTCGTTACCTGTCCCGGGCGATGCCTCTGCCTCTTTTGATACGTAATCAGCGGCGACTTGCAAAAGCTCTTCACGCACAGAGGCATTTTCCTGTAAAAGATCGTAAATATGGATTGTGTCTACGTTAAAGCTTACCGCGATAAGTAGACCTACAAAAAACGTGATCACCTTCAGCTTCCGGTTGTACCAGCCCTTGGCCCTTTCCATGGTTTCATTAAACCAGCTCTCCAGCTTGCTTTCAAAGATCTCCCAATCATCATTAGCATCCAGGGCGAAAGATTTGAGCAGGGTAGTAGTTTCCGGTGGGATGGCCATAGCATCCAACTGCCGGGAGAGCTCACCCCGATGTTTTTGATCTAATGTTTTGTCCTCACCCATTTGAATGATATCCGAAACTACCCGGGCAAATGTGTGAGGTTCCAAGTAAGAAGGCTTTTTGCCAGGGTTACTGCCCAAATATTTGACCATAGGGTGCTGGTAAAATGTGTCAGAAAGCTTCGAGAACTTGCCCGTGCCAGAATCATCGTCCAGCATTCTTTGTATTGCTTTATGCAAGTTCTTTGCTCTTAACCTAGCGGTAGAAGCGATTATTTCGTTGACAACAGTAGAAAGTAAACTGAACAGCAGGTAGATGAAAACCAACCCAATGATCACTTCAAGGACGGGGGAACCGAACATAATTTTAAACTTGAGTATAACCTTGGAAAGGTACTATTCCTAGGCAGGATAGTCAATGATCATGAGGATTTATCCAGTCTATAGATTCTACTTTGCCAGTGTCCTGCTTAAGACTAAAGACTCACGACTCAATACTATCAGCAGGCCGTCACTTACGAAAACCTAAACACCCTGAACCAGGCATTGCGTTCAAGATGTTCAAGTTAAAATTATAGGGTTGATAGGAGTTATTCAGGCGTACCTACGCGTCATCTGGCACTGCTCATACGGCACAGGAGGCCGTTCGCAAGTGGTCAGGTTGGGCTGTTCAAGGCCTCTTTTGACTGCATAGATAAGCGAGTTGTCTACGTAGGGCTTCACCAAAAACGCTTTTGAGCCCAGTTTTTTAGCAGCCTTGATAAGTTCAACATCTAAGTTATGATGCAAGAACAGGATCGATGAATTGCCGATTTGCTCATCTTTCCGGATCATGCCTGCCATAGTGATCCCATTCAATAGTTTGAGATCAATTTCACTGATAATGAGCTTTGGCTTCAGGTATTTGGCAGCTTGTAGCCCACTTAAGCCATCATTTGCGTAAATGAGGTCAAAATCAAAATGGGAAAGTATGTCATGAATGCCCTTACGATCCCCGTCATCGCTGTGAATGATTAGTATTGTCGTTTTCATGGATACTGAACTTTAAGCCCTTGAAGGATTTCAAAGTTAGTGGCTCCCATTTTTAGCCCGAGAGATATGAAACGTCACCAGCAAGACCGAAAATGTATAAATATCTGTTTTTCAGCGATTTGTACAAGAATAGACAAAAAATGATTAGGTAAATTTACCTAAGGGTTTGAGTAAATTTCACCATTACAACATGCCAATAGAGTAGGCATATTTGACAAGTCCGACTGTATTATGGACCCCCACCTTACTCATAATGCGCGCCCGGTGATTATGAATGGTTTTTTCACTTAACGATAGTCTTTCGCTGATCTCACGCATGGTAAGTTCACGACATATAAGCAGTAACACCTCTTTCTCGCGGTCGCTAAGCGTGATATTGGATTGAAATATGGGGCGCCCCTCCGCTTTTTTACGATCTAAGGTCCCTTTGCGCAGGGCATCGGCCGTGAGTTGGTTATTGTAAAAATCCTTTTCGATGGCGGATGTGATGGCAGCTTCTACTTCTTCCGGGTCTGCATTTTTTAATAAGAATCCATGAGCACCGGTTTCTAAGAAATAATATATATGCTGGTGAGAGTCATGCATGGACAGCCCCACTATCTTAACATCCGGATGTTTTGCCAGTACCTTTTCCGTAGCTTCAATACCATTCATGATGGGCATCTCTAAATCCATCAATACGGCGTCCGGTGGTTTTTTGTTGACAAGATCTAATAGTTCTTTACCATTGCTGGCTACCTTTACTTCCGCTACATTTTTAAACGTACTTACCAAACGGCTCATTCCCTGCCGGAACAGTGTTTGATCATCTGCTATGTAAACGGTCCATTTATGCATCAGCGGGAATTACTACTTTGTAGGTAGTGCCTTGTCCAAGAACGCTGGTCAGCTCCACCTGTCCGCGTAGCATGTTCACCCGATTTTCAATGTTGTACAACCCCACTCCCTTATTAATGTCTTTTTTAGTAGCCTGGACATCGAAGCCTTTTCCATTGTCAGTAATGACAAGCGAAAAGCGGGGGTCTTGATTTATACTGATAATAACAGATTTTGCGTCGGCATGTTTCAGGGCATTGTTTACAATTTCTTGCACCAGCCGATACAGGGGCAGTTCCTGCTCTTTTTTTAAACTTAATTGCTTGTCGTCGTTTTGGAAGATAACCTCCGTTTTTGGGGTACTGATCTTATCGCAAAACTCTTTTAAGGCCTCCACCAGCCCGAATTTTTCTAAAGAGGAAGGGAGCAGGTCCTTTGAAATTCTACGCACAGTATCGATCGTTTCATCGATCATACCCTTGGTTTCATCCAATGATTGCTTGGTTTCCGTATCGTCACCTAGTGATTTTAAGAAATTCAAGTTGAGCTTGGTGGCTGATAGCATAGCCCCTACGCTATCGTGCAGCTCGGAGGCCAGCCTCTTTCGTTCCTTTTCTTGTGATTCTAATGTCGCCTGTAACAGCTTTCTTTGGTACTCCCCTTCCATTTTTTGCTTCTCCATTTTGTTTTGAAGCATGCGTTTTTGGTAGAACACTATAAAAAATACTATGGAACCTGCCATAAATAGCATAATAGAGGTACCCAACCCGAATACTAACAAAAAATTAGGTTCAGAATTGTTCATATTCAGTGTATTACATGAGAGCCATGCTCTTAGCCTTTTTTACACAGCCAGAATGCGTAAGCAAACATGAAGTTTTTTACTATACCTAATAAATTGTTAACCGTCCAAATGTATGGATACTCTTCATAATGGTGATTTATTAGGTAGCCTCTCAGAAGAAATAAGAAGAACGTACCAGTGAAGTAAACGAATACGGCATTGTTTATCCAAAACAAAGAATGACGGTCAATTCTTTCAATTTCTAAAGCTTTTAGAATTTTTATAAAAAATACAAGGGAAAATAATATAAATACAATATTATTGGTTAGGCGAATAGAAATCAGCTCATTACTATCAAACCAATAAACCCCTGCTACTATAGCTAATAATGCTATGATCGAATTCTTTGTTCCCGGCCGGAAATTTAAAATGTCTTTGTAGAACCACAATAAGCAAGTCAGTTCAGCATACCTGTATACAATGCCAATGCTAGGTTTAGGCTGTCCAAGTAAAAGACCAAATAGTATATTGAGACTATCGCTTAGCAGCGAAATTATAATTAAAAATTTGATAGGTTTTGACCCTGTGAAGTGGGGACGATACCAGGAAAAAATGAGGACCGCTAAAAGGGTTGATAGGTTGGAGAGGACTATTGCGGTAGTTTGAAAAATCCTAGGGTCCATAACTTAGGATAAAAAGTTGTGAACCCTAAGGTATAAAATTAGGTAAGAGGATCGTCGCCCTCAGGGCAAAAAGTAGGGCAGTCCATACCATCATCTAACAGCTGCCCGCCGCCATCCTTTCCTTGTCCTTCCGGAAGGATGTTATTCTGGTCCTTAGTGGCCCCCACCAATACTAATTTTTTCTTGCCTTCTTCATCGATACCATAATAGATCCTAATCCCCATACAACCCGGTTCTTTTAAAATCTCTTGGATCTTTTCACATCCGTAAAAGTGAGCTTTTACGGCCCCTGGATTTTCATCCCGATAGCGTTTTGTCCATCTTTTTGCTTGCTCGAGGGTGACAGACTTCCCTTCGTTTCCATCAAAAGCCATGGTTATTTGTATTTAATGAATTAATAATTATGAACGGTTTCAAGATAATTTAAATTATGAGTTATACCATGGGTTAACTACTACTTTCTACTGAGAAAATAGGAATTAATCTACTGGTAATCTTGTACTTGAACATATACCCCTTTCACGGCTCATTGCATTTGCTTAATTTCCCCGTCTCTTACCCTATGTTATGACATTAATCCAGTTTGAATATATAATCGCGGTGGATAATTATCGTCACTTTGGAAAGGCCGCAGAAAGCTGTTTCGTGACCCAACCTACGCTGAGCATGCAGATCCAAAAGCTAGAAGACCAGCTCGGGGTTTTGATCTTTGACCGCAACAAGCAGCCCGTGGTACCTACCGAATTAGGTAAGCGCATCATTGAACAGGCACGAATGGTGGTGAGCGATGCCAAAAAAGTACAAGAGATGGTGGATGACGAGAAAAATGAATTGGCCGGGGACTTGGGTATTGGGATCATTCCTACGCTGTCTCCCTACCTGCTACCTCTCTTCATTCATAATTTTATGGAAAAATACCCCAGGGTAAACGTGAGAGTGGAAGAACTGTTGACGGAACAATTGGTAGAAAAACTAAGGAATGATTCTTTGGATATTGGGGTCATTGTCACGCCTTTTGATGACACGGGGATGACTTCTGTCCCGCTATTTTACGAGCAATTTTATGCTTACGTAAACCACCGTGACAAATTGTACAAAAAAGAGACCTTGCATATTGAAGACGTCCCAGGGAATGAATTGTGGCTGCTGAACGAGGGCCACTGTTTTCGGGACCAAGTGCTGAACGTATGCCATGTTTATGGAGAACACAACGGGAGGTTTAAATATCAAAGCGGCTCCCTAGAAGCCTTAAAGCGCATCGTGGATAAGCACGGCGGCCTTACCCTGCTCCCCGAGCTAGCCACATTGGACTTTGATAACACCAGTAAAAGTAAGCTGAAACGATTCGAAGACCCACAACCGGTCAGAGAAGTAAGTCTTTTTGTGAAGAAGAGCTTTCTCAAACGAAAGATGATCGAAGCCCTTAGAAAAGAGATCTTAGACGCTATCCCGGATTATATCAACATTAAGAAGAACGGCCAGGTAGTGAAATGGAGGTAGTTTGTTCGTAAAAAAGAGCTTCAAATCACAAATCTAGAATCACTGAATAGAAAAATAGGATTGGTAATGCATAAGAAAACACAATGTGTACATAGCGGCTCATTAGAGGATGAGCGTTATCACGGTACTGTCTCGCCTGTTTATCCTTCCACGGCGTATGATTATGTGGAGGTGGATACCTTCGCTTATCCCCGGTACTTCAATACACCCAACCAGCAAGCGGTTAAAGATAAGATCTGCGCATTGGAAAACGCCGAAGATGGGATCATGTTCAGTTCGGGTATGGCAGCCATTACCACTTCGCTTTTTGGATTATTGGAAAAAGGAGATCATGTGGTGTTCCAAAATGACCTCTATGGGGGCACGCATCACGCCGTAACGACCCAAATGGAGAAATTTGGCATTGATTACACTTTAGTGGAAAGCATGGAGTGGGAGGATTATGAAGCGGCAGTAAGACCCAATACGAAAATTATTTACATAGAGACTCCCTCGAACCCATTGCTAAAGATCATAGACCTGCAAGCCATTGCTACCCTCGCTCGCTCGAAGGGGATCATGACGATCATAGATAACACATTTGCTTCGCCTATTAACCAAAATCCCTTAGATCACGGCATAGATATCGTAGTACACAGCGGCACAAAATACCTGGGGGGGCACAGTGATATTTGCTGTGGTGTAATGTTATCTTCCCGGGAGCTTACACAGCGCATTCTAAAGACTTCCATCAACTTAGGCGGAAGCTTAAACGCACAAGTGTGTCACCTGCTGGAACGAAGCCTGAAAACACTGGCATTGCGGGTAAAACAGCAAAACGAAAATGCCCAAAAGATCAGCGAATTTTTAAGGTCAGAAGATAACATAGGAGGGGTTTTCTACCCGGGTTTGGCTGATCATCCGGGTCATGAATTAGCCAAAAGGCAAATGATGGGGTTTGGAGGAATGCTCTCTTTCGAGATAAAATCAGATCCCGGGCAATTCGTGAAACGGTTAAAATTGGTGAAACCTGCCATGAGCCTAGGCGGGGTAGAGTCTACGATCACTTGCCCGGCACAAACTTCACACTCTAAAATAAGCGCGGCAGCACGTGAAAAAGCGGGGATCCGTGATGAGCTGCTCCGTATGTCCGTGGGAATAGAAGATGCAGAAGACCTGGTCAGTGACCTGCAGCAGGCGATCTATGCTTAGCGGTATGAGTATCCCATCAGAAATACATGTGTTCTGTACGGAACACCTTGGCCAGGTCTTATCGTTTGAGCCGGCATCTGGCGGCTGTATCAATAATGGGGGTAAGTTAACTACCTCTCAAGGGACATTTTTTATCAAATGGAATTCGGCAACCCTTTACCCGGGCATGTTTGCTAAAGAAAAAATAGGCCTGGAGCTGCTCCGCCAGGCCGGTGGGATTACCGTACCTCTCCCGGGCGAGGTGTACGAAGGCCACGAGTACAGCTGCATTGTCATGGAATACATAGAGAGCGGCCCAAGGGCAAGACCGTATTGGCAACAACTCGCAGAGGGCCTGGCCTCGGTGCATCACGTTGTCTCGGAAACTTACGGCTTAGATCATGATAACTACATGGGATCCGTAGTACAATATAACCCGGCTTCTCACAACTGGACAGACTTTTTCATAAACGCCAGGCTGGAAGCCCAGGTTAAACTGGCCAGGGACCATGGCCGGATGGACACTCGGCATACCCGATTGTTTAAGGCCCTGTATGCCAAATTAGACCATATTTTAATCGCGGAACCGCCATGCCTGGTCCATGGTGATCTTTGGAGTGGCAACATTATAATAAGCGAACGAGGCGAACCTGCCTTGATCGACCCCGCGGTGTCGTTTGCTCACCGGGAAATAGACATTGCCATGACGCAACTTTTTGGGTCGTTGCCAAGGGAATTCTACGAGGTTTATAATGATGTTTACCCCTTAGCCCACGGGTGGCAAGAGCGCCTGGATGTATACAATTTGTACCCATTGCTGGTTCATGTCAACTTGTTTGGCGGGGGATACCTAGGGCAGGTAATTCATATCTTAAAGGGGCTGGTGGGATAACTTTTGCAGCCCCTTAAGAACCGCTCGCGTATTTTAACACCACGAAAATCAGTAAAATGGGTTACTTAGTAGAAAGCCAGGCGGACCCAGTTGAAACCGGGCCTAATTTCGTAGTTTTTTAATCAAAATCGAGCCAATCGCTTCTTCAAACGTATAACTGGCTATGTTTTAGAACAAGTTCAATACCCACAACCATGAAAAAAAGACTTTTCCACACCTGCCTTATTTTACTAGTATTCCCAGCTATGCTCTATGCGGTAGATCCCGTGGACACACGTTTTCTAACGCAGCCCGCCATCAGCGAAAGCAAGATAGCCTTTATCTACGCCCAGGACCTTTGGGTGGCCAATCTCGATGGATCAAACCCGCTGCGCCTTACGATAGATGAGGGCGTGGAGTCTAACCCGTTTTTTTCGCCTGACGGAAAAACCATTGCGTTCAGCGCCGCATATGATGGGAATGTCGATGTGTACACCGTACCTGTCGGTGGGGGTATCCCCAAGAGGATCACTTTCCATCCCGGTTTTGATTTTGTTCGGGGATTTACCCCGGCCGGTGATATTCTTTTCGCTTCGCAACGTACTGTACATACACGCCGGTATATGCAGTTTTACGCAGTCTCTACAACCGGGGGCTTGCCTAAAAAATTGAAGATCCCCTATGGTAATCGCGCCTCGTATTCACCGGATGGCAAATTCCTGGCCTATACCCCTGGCCGCGAGGTTTTTAACCAATGGAAGGACTACCGTGGAGGTACCGTTTCGCGTATTTGGATATTTTCATTCGAGGATAATAGTGTGGTAGAGATCCCCAAACCTAGCGGAGGGGCTAACGACAACCACCCGGTGTGGATCGAGAATAAAGTGTATTTCACCAGCGACCGGGACGGCGAGTTCAACTTATACAGCTATGATGTCAGCACCAAAGGCGTGGAAAGGCTTACTGATCACAACGATTTCCCTGTATTATGGGCTTCCGGGACGAATGGTAAGTTAATTTACGAGCAAGCAGGTGGTTTACACACTTATGATCCTGATCGTGGCAGTGGATCACCACTCAAAGTAGGGATCTCGGCAGACTTACAGGAGCTAAGGCCTCGGTTTGTTTCTGGTAATAAATACGTTAGAAGTGGTTCAGTTTCTCCTTCGGGCAGCCGCGCTGTTTTTGATTTTCGTGGAGATATCATCACGGTACCCAGGGAAAAAGGAGACCCTAGGAATCTTACCGTTACACAAGGGGCGCATGAAAAGTACCCAGCTTGGTCGCCGGATGGCCAGTCTATTGCCTATTTTTCCGATGAAAACGGTGAATATGCGTTGCATATCCGCTCGCATGATGGCAAAGGCCCTGTCAAAAAGATCAAACTCACCGGGTCCGGGTTTTACGCGTTTCCTAAGTGGTCGCCGGATAGTAAACAGCTTGTGTTTGTAGACAACGGCCGCTCACTTTACGTCGCTACCGTCGCTACAGGGTCGGTACGTAAGATCGACCAAGATGAAATGTACCTGCCCGGCCCTTTTAGGAATTTGTTCGGAGATTGGACGTCGGATTCAAAATGGATCGTTTACACCAAGATCATAGGCACTAACTATGAGCGAGTGTTCCTGTACTCGCTGGAAAGTGGCCAAAGCCATGCCGTTACGGATGGGCTTAGCAATGCCTCGTTCCCCGTTTTTGACCCATCAGACAAGTACTTGTGTTTTTTGGCGTCTACAGATGCCGGCCCCGTGGTCAATTGGTTTGACCAATCTAACCAAGATATGAAAATGACCAGCTCTGTCTACCTGGTCACGCTTCAAAAGGATGAATTTTCACCGTTTAAAAAGAAAAGTGACGAGGAATCCCCGGCGGAGCCTGGAGATGAAGAAAAAAACAAAGAGAAATCTAAAACTAAAGGGAAAGACAAGCCCGTGGAGCGTGGGGTGAAGATTGACCTTGAGGGTATTGAACAACGGATCATTGATATGCCGTTAAAAGCCGGGGCTTACCGAAACTTAGGGTTTGATAAAAAAGGTCATTTGTATTATATCGAAAATACAAGCGGCGAGCTGCACCAGTATAATTTGGAGAAGCAGGAAGGTGAGACATTAATGAAAGTGAATAACTATGAGATCGCTGCCAAGGGAGAGAAGATGCTGTACGCTACCCAAGGCAAGTTGTTCATCACTTCCGTAGATCCAAAACCCTCTAAGGGAAAGGAGTTGAATATCAATGCTATCCAAGTAAAAATTGACCCTGCGAAGGAATGGCCTAATATGTTTTACGAGTCTTGGCGTGTCAATAGGGATTATTTTTACGACCCGGGCATGCATGGCGCTGACTGGGAGGCGATGAAAAAGAAATACGAGGTGTTCCTACCCCACCTTGCCTGCCGGAATGATCTGAATCGTTTGATCCAATGGATGTGTAGTGAACTGCGTGTGGGACATCATCGATTAACGAACCCCGGGGATTTTCTTAACAACAACAAAAGAGTGCCCGGGGGCCTGCTCGGGGCAGACTACACGCTGGAAAACAACCGTTATCGCTTTCAAAAAATATATGGCGGACTCAACTGGAACCCAGAGTTGGTCTCACCCCTGACTGAACCGGGGATCAACGCCAAAGAAGGCGATTACCTGCTGGCCGTAGATGGCGTTGAGCTTACTGCCCGTATGAACATTTTTAGTCTTTTCGAGCATAAGGCAGGGAAAATTGTTGAGCTTACGATTGGTCCTAACCCGGATCTTACAGGCTCCAGGGTAGTAGAAGTTACCCCCATTGCGAATGAGGCTAGGTTGCGTAATCGTGATTGGGTAGAAGGGAACCTTCGAAAGGTCCATGAGGCTACCGACGGCCAGGTGGCGTACGTCTATGTGCCCAACACAGCGCAGGCCGGGCATGAATATTTCAAACGATACTTTTTCCCCCAGGCCAACAAGAAGGCGATCATAGTCGATGAGCGATATAATGGGGGTGGTTTGATCGCTGATTACTACATCGATATCCTATTGCGACCTTACCAGTCGTATTGGAATTTTAGGCATGGACAAGACCTGAAAACACCCAGTGCCTCCATCCAGGGGCCCAAGGTTTTGATCATAGACGAAAATGCCGGGTCTGGGGGAGACATGTTTCCATGGATGTTCAGGAAATTTAATGTGGGTACTATCGTGGGCAAAACGACCTGGGGCGGACTGGTGGGGATCCTGGGTTTTCCCGAGTTTATCGATGGCGGTTCGGTGACCGCCCCTAATTTGGCCATCTGGACCAAAGACGGTTTCATCGTAGAAAATGTAGGAGTACCACCAGATATTGAAGTAGAGCAGTGGCCCGCCGAGTTAATAGCCGGGCGTGACCCACAATTAGAAAAAGCCATCGAGATTGTATTAAAACAATTGGAAGAAAACCCGCAGGTTACTCCAAAGCGTCCGCCTTATCCCAAGAAAGCTAAATAGCTACAGGAAAAAAGATTGGGAGTGACTAAAAGGAAGGGCCAACGGACCGGAAGCTTATTAAGTTAGGTGCTCCAACCACTATGGCTATGGAATGCTTACCTTTGCAAGGGACTCCATGTAGGACGCTTTTATCGTTACATTTTATCCTTAGTTTATGTTTTCAAAGTCGTGTCAATACGCATTACAAGCTATATTGTACATAGCGCTACATTCAAAAAATGGTAAACCGGTCGGGTTAAGAGATATAGCCGAAAGGCAGCAGATCCCCCTTCATTTCTTAAGTAAGATTTTGCAGACCCTGGTAAAGCATAAGATCCTTGTCTCCAGCAAAGGGCCTAACGGGGGATTCAGCTTGGAAAAGTCCCCGGGACGCTTAAAGTTAGTGGAGATCGTAAGAGTGATCGACGGGCTGGATATTTTTGATCAATGTGGGATCGGCCTGAAAAAGTGTTCTGATAAAAAACCCTGCCCGGTTCATTTTGAATATAAGGTCGTAAAGGATAAAACACGTGAGCTGCTCAATACCAAGACCCTCAAAGAACTATGCCAAGACATAGAGCAAGGGCGATCCTTTGTAAACTATGTTTGAGGCTAAGAAGCGTGTTCTTGAGCATTAGCTTTGACCGTAAAAACGTAAGTTCGATAAGAAAATAGGGCTGGATTAAATCGTAAAGAAGAACCCTTTGTGATTCTTTGAGCTTTAGTGCCTTCATGGCCGAGGGAGCTTCGCCACCAAGACACTAAAGTAGGGCACCATTGAAAATTCAAATGGCGTGTGGAGGGGAGACCTCCAGGAACAGCGCGGCACATTTGAAGCCTGTGGGTAAGCGGCCTATAGGGGCTGGATAGCGCGTTTCGAGGGGAAAATGGGCTTTGTTGCTGGCGCCCTTTTCTTTTGTTTCGTTTTCTTTTGGGCG
>JANQLQ010000214.1 GCA_028280565.1 Fulvivirga sp. | reverse complement strand
GCCATAGCTACGTAAGTCTTTTTGCAACGCAGAGATCCCGCAAAAGATACCCCGGATTGGCCGTTATTTGAGGCTTGACATGACACTAGTGTTAAGTTAGGTGTAATTAGCCGGTTAGCTATTTTTTCCAATCCCGTTCTTAAAGTCGACAGTTAACAGTGTCCAATCGGCAAATCTATATAATTATTTGCCTACTGCCCTTTGCCGACTGCCGACTTTGAGCAAAGGACCTCACCTGGATACCGATCTCACAATTGCTTAGATAATCAACTGTTAGTTAAGGCAGGCTTTACCTAACGATGTATTTGAGCCTGAATCCAAATTCAAAGAAGGTCGGCTTCATGTTTGGATCTGTAGTACTTACAGAGTTGATAGACTGCCGTAATTGAGGCATAACAGAAATAGAGTAATTTTCTCCAATAGTATATCCCAACTCCGTCCCTAATAGCCCGGATATGTTGTAAGTCCTTACGCCGTCATCAACATATTGGGAGTCAAAAGTACCGGATTCGTCTTCCACCTTCTTACTCAGTAAAAGGTCATTGGAAAAGCCGCCCAACAGGGTAATGAACACCTTCCTATCCAATAGTAGGTAGCCAGCCTGTACCGGCACGGAGATCACCCTGTAGGAGTTAGATATTTCGTACTCTTGGGTTGGGGATAGGTCAAACTTAGCCTCCAATTCATCTACATTATCTAAATTCACTACCCTTTGAGACTGGCCGGTCTCCTGCACGACATTGGAGTTACTCGAGGTATTCCAATCCGAAAAGATCACTCCACTTTGTACGATCCATCGAGACGCCACCTGGGCCCCGAAGTTCAATCCAAAATTGAAAGAAGTCCCGTTGTCTTCATCACTGACTCGTCCCTGCACGAAATCCTCTGTTGGCACGAATGATTGCTCAAAGGTCGAAAATGAGGGAGAAGAGTTTGTACCCGGGGGATCAAAACTACCGGCACTTACGTCCACTCCTGCCCAAAGTCGAGATCGGTCACCACTTTTTTTGGAGTTTGTATTGGTGTAGGCATACCAAGGTACCATTTGTAACTCAGGGTCTTTAAGGGTCATTGAATCTAACTGTGCCATACGTTTTTCTAGTTTCCCAGGCAGCAGCTCATTACGAGAGAAGGGATCTCCCGTACCTGGGGGGACAGTTTCCTCCTTAGCCGAAGCAATCATTTCGTTAGCTTGTAGTATCTCCTCATCGGTAAGAGAATGGACGGTGGTCGCCGGGTGTACTTGGTCACCAGCAGCTTCATTGGTCTTAGCTCCCGCTAGTGCATTTGCCGGGTCCGTAGCATTGGAGAAGAAGTCTCCACCTTCTCCAGTACCTTTTTCGATATCAGCATCAGCATTACTTCCATGAGAGGCATCAGCCAGTGATCCATCCGGGTGAGTAGAGGGTCTTTTTCCATTATTCATACCCGAGCCAGGAACCACGGCACTAGGCAGGGGTGCTTGCCCGGTTCCTTCCAAAATACCTGCGGGTATATCTTCGTTATTCTCAAGAGTTTTATTTACACCTGCATCCGGTGCCTGCGAGGCCTCTCCCATCAAGTTATTATTCCCAGGGGCATAATATACTTTGTAGAGGGTCAATCCTCCCACGGTCAGTGCAAATGCGACGGAAGCCGCAGCCAAAAACTTAAAGAACATTATCCGTCTTTTAAAAGAGCCATTGGCTGAATTCGCTAAAGACAACTCCACTTTATCCCACACCCCGCCCGGAGGTTGCACTTCCACATCCTCAAACGAATTACTCCATTCTTCTTCGAACGACGATCTATTCTGCTTGTCCATAACTTACTTTTTCCTCTTTACCTATCATCTCTCGCAATAACATCCTAGCACGAGAATACTGCGATTTTGAAGTACCCACACTTATACCTAGCATTTCAGCTATCTCGTTGTGGTTATATCCTTCAATAGCGTACAGGTTAAAAACCACCTGGCAGCCTGAAGGGAGCTGCTGGATCATTTTCAATAATTCTTTAAAATGAAAACCAGCCAATGAAAAGTCAGATCTCACCACGTCCTCCACAAGGGTCACATCGACCATAGGGAACATATAAAGCTTTCTTCTCCCATGATTCAACGCGGTATTGATCACGATCCTTTTGATCCAATAGATCAGTCGACTCTCTCCTTTAAAGTCTTTGATCTTATCAAATATCTTTATGAATGACTCCTGCAGGATATCTTCTGCTTCTTGGTCAGATTTGGAATAGCGCAGGCATACTACCATCATTTTGGGGGCATAATGATCATAGAGATCACGCTGAGAGACTCTATCTCCTTTTTTACAACCTTCTATTAACGCCTTTTCCAAAATTCTTTGTAGATATATTCCCTGGCTGAAGCTTTTGATACTAAGACACCACCACAACCAAATGGGTTGGAATGACTATCTTAGTAAAGATAAATTTAGGGAAAAACACACGGATCATGCGCCTATTAGCAGTTCTTATCGTATTTGGGGGTCTTTCATCAGCCTTCATGACGGATCATAAAGTAGCAAAAAAACTGGTTTACGATGATGTCAGCTACGAGGAAGAGATAAAAACTGTGCTTTTGTACCCTAATACCGGTAACCCACAAGACGTTTTTGCCCCACCTGTAGCTCCTATTGGTCAAAACCTCCTCTTCCTAGAATTTGACGACCTGGTAGAGGCGCATGAGGAATATCGCGTAAGGATCATACATTGCAATGCGGACTGGAAACCTTCCAGGCTTAAAAGCTTAGACTATCTTTATGAATTCAATGAATTTATCATCAATACTTTTGAATATTCCGTAGATACAAAAATTGGTTACGTTCATTATTCTTTTAGGCTCCCACCTGTAAAGCTCCCCGGCAACTACTTGTTGGTTGCCTATCGCGGCAGCGATACGAAGGATATCATCCTATCGAAACGGTTCATGATCCACAGTCGTGATGTAGGCATAGGGATCACCAGCAACCTTACCGGTGTTACCTCCATGGAAAGGAATAAACAGCAAGTGGATTTCGAAGTAAATTACAGCGACTATGAAATTATAGACCCCCAGCAGTTTTTCCATGTCACTATTCGTCAAAACCAGCGCTGGGACAACGCCATTTTTAACCTTAAACCAAGGTTTATTCGCGAAGCCCAAGGCGTACTCGAATACCGTTTCTTTAATAACCAAAATAGCTTTGGAGGTGGAAATGAATACCGCCTTTTTGACCTCAGGTCTTTTAGATTCCCAGGGCAAAACGTAGGAAAAATAGTAGTAGACACTCATCCCTCAAGCGCACATTTGATGATAGACCAGTCCCGTGAATACCAGGCCTATGCACAAAATGATGACATCAACGGCAACTTTTACATTCAAAACACCGATACGGGTAATGGCCAGGTACAGTCTGACTATTTCAACGTAAAGTTTTCTTTGGATACTAAGGGACCTGTAGGTGGAAATATCTACGTAGTAGGCAAAATGAACAATTACCAGCGGATGGCCGAAAATAAAATGCGTTACGATAAAAAAACGGACCGCTATACAACGGATGTCATCCTGAAACAAGGGTTTTACAATTACCAGTATATCGTTGATTCAGACACCCTGGGCCTGAACTATTTCGAAGGAGATCATTTTGAGACCGAAAACATCTACGAAATCTTGGCGTATTATCGCCCCATGAATTTGGGTGCAGATCTATTGTTAGGGTATACCAGGGTAACGCTTAATAGCAGGGAAAGATAAAATTCCCAAGCAATTCAAAAGTCAATGCGCCCTTTTTCTATCGCTTGGGAGATTAGGCCTGGGCTAGGTTAAACTCGTATTTCAGCACTCGCTGGTTCGGATCAGAATTGGCGACATCCAGCATACCAAACCCTTTATGTGTGAAATATCCCAGCCCGCTGTGAAAAACAAACTGTTGTACTTCTTTCGCCGCATAAAATGTAAAAGGAAAAGTGTACCCCCTTACTTCGTATTTAACGTCTTGGTCAAATACAGGGTAAATACGAGCAAATTTCTTTTGTGCCGCGGTAAGCCTGGCAATATAGTTTTTATCCGGTACTACCTGGAATTTGTAAAAGCCGGCCATCTGCTCATCCGTAAAGAGCCCCGTCTCCTGCATTCTTTTCATGGTAGACTCATAAAGCAGATCTGAAAAGCTATCCGTTTCGGGGGGAATGAACCTTTTGGCCGTACTGTCATTGAAGGCCGAGCTCAGAATCACCAAGGGAGAGATACAAATGAATTTCATACTTTCCTGGAATTCAATACTCTCTTCCAACTCTACTGTTTCCGGCTGTATGACGAGATTACCAATATCTACATGTTCGAAATCAAACAGGTTAGATAGAAAATAATCAATAAATGCTTTATTAGGACTTGAAAGCACCAGTGTGACCCTAGTGGAATAGAAATGAAGTCCTTTTCTACTCACTTTGGTCTGGCCCTTGAGCCCGGAAAAATTGTATAGAGAGTAGTTGATATATTTCATATCCCCCCCTTTCACGAGTATACCTTTGATCATCTGCGCAAGCAGGTATTGGTGATGAAAGGGGACATAACTCCCTCTATTCTTTAAAAGAAATATAATACGGACTCTCAATGCGGTAAAATTTCTTATTCAAAAAAATCAGAACTGCGACCGTCACCAAAGCTTATCCAAAAAAATGAGAAGCTTAAAGCCAAAAATTATCAACCATTTTACTACAGCCGGGCTACCCTACAATAGACAACTTTTGAAACAATAAAAATAGTTCATTAAACTGAAATCCAAAAGCCAATGTAATATAAAAAAATCAATTTTTAGACATTGAACCGGAAATGCATAATATCACCATCCTGCACTTCGTATTCTTTGCCTTCTACAGCTATCTTACCTGCTTCCCTACAAGCCAGCTCGGTTTTAAAGGTTTGATAGTCCGATAGCTTAATGACTTCAGCTCTTATGAACCCCTTCTCAAAATCAGTATGGATCACGCCTGCCGCCTGCGGGGCTTTCCACCCTCTCCTAATTGTCCATGCACGCACCTCTTTTTCGCCTGCGGTAAAATAAGTGATCAAGTGCAAGATATTATACGCTGCTTTGATAAGTTTGTTTAGACCGGATTCTTTTAAACCGTATTCTTCTAGGAACAAGGCACGCTCATCGGCGTCTTCCAGTTCGGCTATTTGCGCTTCTATTGAGGCGGATACCACTACCAGGTCAGCATTTTCTTCCTCGGCAATTTTTTGCAATTTTTGGGAGTACTCGTTACCCCCGGGCAAGGCCGCTTCCTCTACATTAGCCACGTAGATCACGGGTTTAGAGGTGAGCAATTGCAGGTCGCGTACCGCTTCCCGGTCTTCATTCCCTACCTCTAGGGAACGTACATTTTTGCCTGACTCCAGGTGGTTCTTATGCGCATTAAGTATTGCTAAGTCCTTCTTAGCCTTGGCATCACCACTCTTGGCGATCTTCTCCAGGCGCTGGATCTTTTTCTCTACAGATTCCAGGTCCTTGAGCTGTAATTCTGCATCAATCACCTCTTTATCCGCTACGGGATCTACACGCCCGTCTACGTGGACCACGTTATCGTCCACAAAGCAGCGTACCACATGGGCTATAGCGTCCACTTCCCGTATGTTAGCCAAAAACTGGTTCCCTAACCCTTCCCCTTTGCTGGCTCCCTTGACGAGGCCAGCAATGTCTACAAACTCTATGGTTGTAGGCAGTACTTTTTGAGGATTTACAAGTGCCTCAAGAGTCGCCAGCCTTTCGTCCGGCACAGTGATCACACCTACATTAGGCTCAATCGTACAAAAAGGAAAATTAGCCGCTTCCGCTTTGTTGTTAGAGATCGCATTGAACAAGGTGGACTTCCCTACATTGGGCAGGCCTACTATCCCGCATTTTAGCGCCATTACGCGTTGTTTTTTTGAACGTTAAAAATCGTGTAGCTTCGGTACCCCTCATATAACTCCGAGAATGACACCCTGAGCACGGTATAGACAGGTATAGCCACGATCATACCTACAATACCGGCCAGCGAAGCGCCCGCAAATATAATTATAAAAATTTCCAACGGGTGGGCTTTTACGCTTTTTGAGAAGATAAGGGGTTGTAATACGATATTATCTACCAACTGGACCACCGCAAATGCCGACACAATTTTGATCACTAGGAAAAAGTAATCCCTCGCTGAATCCAAATCTAACCCCGTGGAAAGGCCTACCAAGATCCCAAACGAAGCTCCTAACAAGGGACCAAGGTAAGGAATGAGGTTAGCGACCGCGGCAAACAGGGCAATCGTCAGTGCATATTTTACCCCTACGATGCTGAGTCCCAAAGCGGCTATGCTGAACACGGAAAACATCTGGAAAAGCAACCCGATCAGGTAATTGGACAAAAGGCGTTCTATTTTATTGTAAGCCGATATCGTTACCTCGAAATAACGGTTCGGAATAAGATCTATCAGGCGATTTCTTATGGACCCGGTTTCATATAAAAAGAAAAAGGTGATAAAGCTTACCGCCAGTATCCCAATAAAAAATTGGCCTGTGAAAGCAATAATATCGTTTAGGAGATTCCCTACACTTATTCCAGAGATAAAATCAATAATGTTCTCTTTTAGGGTGTTGACCAGGAACCCCTCCTCGCCCGTGACCAGGCTATTTTCTATCAAAAATGATTCGAAAGTTTTGAGCGGACCGGTCCCCCGGTTGTAAAGTTCTTCATAGTCCAGGCTGGACAATACTTCTACCTGTTCAGAGATAAGGGGAATGAACAGGATCACAAATGAAGAAATAAACAGGAGAAATATAAGAAATGATAACAGCACTGCTATGAGCCTTGGGATCCTGATCCTAAAGAACTGTGTTTTACTGATGTAATGAGTCAGGGGGCGAAGAATGGCGCTCAAAACCACGCTAACTACAATGTAGATAAAAATGTCTGAAAATACCCAAGCCGTAAAAAGGAAGAGTGCAACGGCTATGATAACATACAATAAGGTCCTGCTGATCATGGCACTTACAAAATTTGTAAAAGGGTAACTGTTCTAAGAAAAACGACAAAGCTGGCTACGACTAGCTCTTTTTCACTTTTCTTAAAAATAAAAAAGTTCTATGGAATGTACGCGATCCTATGCTTTACAGCCAGCATCCACATCAATCCAATAAAAAAGGCCATTTTAATAAAATGGCCTTTTCTTCGAGATAGTATTTTGCGTG
Organism: Fulvivirga sp.; assembly: GCA_028280565.1. GTDB lineage: Bacteria > Bacteroidota > Bacteroidia > Cytophagales > Cyclobacteriaceae > Fulvivirga. The sequence continues at coordinate 12,327 of JANQLQ010000214.1, read as the reverse complement.
ATGGGTTTCAATCCCATTTCAGCTCGGTATCTATTTCGGACTTTTCTGCCTGGGCGTTGTTGTTGTCTTCGTTAAACTGGCGATCAAATTGATCGAAGTCGACATCAGGCATCAGGTCTTCTTTAACGTGGTTCACAGTATTGTTAAGTGCCTCAACGAATTTATTGAAATCCTCTTTGTATAAAAAGATCTTATGTTTTTCGTAGGTAAATCCATCGTCCTTATACCTCCTTTTGCTTTCGGTAATAGTCAGATAGTAGTCGTTTGACCTCGTGGCTTTTACGTCAAAGAAATAAGTCCTCTTACCGGCCCTAACTCGTTCCGAAAAGATTTCTTCTCTTTCATTAATATTATTCTCTTCCACAATCCTAAAAATTTTAATTAAGTTCTTTTGCTTTTAAGGCACCTCGTAGAGGACAAAAAGGTATAGAAAGTTGTATCTTACTAATATTTTCACTCGTTTACCCGAATTAAGTCTGTTAAAGATGAGGGTTGGAGGGATTACAATTTCTCACTCTTACAAATTATCAACGTACATAGCACCTTTTTATGCAAACTAGGTGTTAAATATAGTATAATATTTATATTTAATGCAAATGAATAAGTTGAATTGTCAAAACAATTTCGCGTTTAAAACGTTTCCATTCTTTTTTATTCCCCAATTTGTGTTATGAAACTGGACTTGGATGAAGTAAGGGATCTTAGCAAGATCGATTTTTTAGCTAAGCAATTGGTAGAAGGGTTCATCACGGGGTTGCATAAATCACCCTACCATGGCTTTTCTGTAGAATTTGCCGAGCATAGGCTCTACAACACGGGAGAAAGCACCCGGCATATCGATTGGAAGGTATATGCCAAGACAGATCGGCTCTACACGAAGCGATATGAAGAGGAGACCAATCTACGATGTCAAATAGTGATTGACAATTCTTCTTCAATGCACTACCCTGTGGATAATAAAGGGAAACTGCTGTTCAGTCTATTGGCTTCTTCAGCTATAGCGTACCTTTTGCAAAAACAACGCGACGCCGTTGGGATCACTACGTTTGCAGATCAAGTAGAATATACTTCCGATATAAAATCCACCTCTTCGCATTTAAATAAGCTGTTTATACGGCTGGAACACCTATTCAAAGAAGAAGCTCACCGTAAAACAACTTCGGTAGGAAGGATCCTGCATGAAGTGGCTGAAAAAAACAGGAAAAGGTCATTGATCATAATCTTCAGCGATATGTTTGATAATGCAGACCAGTTGGAAGAAATATTCAAAGGCCTGCAACATCTAAAACATAACAAACACGAGGTGCTGGTATTTCATGTCACAGACAAAAAGACGGAATTAAATTTTGAATTCGAAGATCGTCCCCATGAATTCATTGACCTGGAATCTGGTGAAAAATTAAAACTACAGCCTTCTGAGATCAAGCAGCACTTCATAAAAGAAGCTTCTAACTATTACCGGGACTTAAAACTAAGATGTGCCCAGCTCAAGATCGATCTTATTGAGGCAGATATTATGGGGGATTATGATATAATCTTGAACGGGTATTTGATAAAACGGGCTAAGATGAAGTAATATTAGTCCTACTTGTCAAATTCAACTTTTAAGTAATCCATCATTTAACTATAAGAAGCCACCTTGGGGTATGATCCAGTCTATATCCATAGTATTGAGTCGTAAGTATAGAGTCGTGAGTATTAAGTCACGTGTCCATAGAGGCAATGTAAAACACGGGGTTTAAACTTTACCGCGAAATAAATCTTATTCACCTGGACTCGATAACAATTTATCACTATGATGTTTTCTAGGGTAAGGCATCATTAAAAATTCAAGTGGTGTGTGGAGCGGGGACATCCAGGAACAGCGCGGCACATTTGAGGGTGGTGGGTAAGCGGCCTATAGAGGCTGGATAGCGCGTTTTGCGGAGAAAATGGGCTTGGTTGCTGGTGCCTTTTTTTTTGGTTCGTTTTCTTTTGGGCGTGCAAAAGAAAATGAACACGGACTTAGAACCACGAAATGCCGCTTAAACTACTCATTGCGAGGTTCGCACTACCCGGAACATCTTAAAAATGTTGCCTAATTTGCTAAAAAATGACGTTTATTAGCAAATCTAATTTTCAAGGATGCCCTAGGGTAGTTTTGACCAGTAGGCTTGGTGTACCTTAGTGCATTTGCGACTTGGTGGCCGGGGAAGCTTCGCCACCTAGGCACCAAAGCTCAAAGAACCACAAAGGGATCTTCTTTACGATTTAATCTAGCCGTATTTCTGTATCTCACGTTATTCTATTTAACGAATTCCTGCAACCCCATGTCTTTGCTTTGAAAGAGAACCCATTTAGCCTAGAGCATGCCTGCTGGCGTGGTTCATCCAGTACCCTTTGGAAAGAAAACAAATTTTGCGGTTAGCCAGCGTCTGTCCTACTCAAGACTAAGGACTCAATACTCAAGACTATATTACATCGATGATTTAAACCTGGCAAAGTAAAATTAGCATCAAGCCGGCGATGGGGATCATCGCCTAGCTTGATACCGTAAATCATTCATTGTGCATCCATGCCTTCTTGGCAAGTAATTCTTCCTCGGTCTCCTCGTAATCAGGATCAGGAACGCAGCAATCTACCGGGCATACGGCTGCACACTGTGGCTCCTCGTGGAAGCCCATGCATTCCGTACATTTACCAGACACTATATAATAAAATTCATCTGAAACCGGTTCTTGTTCTTCTTTACCATCAATTACAGAGCCATCCTCCATCTCTACCTGCTCTAACTCCGTACCGCCGGACCAATTCCATTCAATCCCTCCTTCGTAAATGGCAGTATTCGGGCATTCCGGCTCACAAGCTCCGCAATTGATGCACTCGTCTGTTATCATTATTGCCATATCTGCAATCGTCTAAGTCGTTTTTCCTAAAATTTTAAAACTTTGCAAAAATAGAAACTATCTTCATGCCTTCAAACAGCTAAACAAGGGGAAAAGTTTAAGGGAATGACCATAAAGGAACGTATAGAAGCCTTCGTAAAATTGGGGGATCATATCCGTCAGATCAATGAGGTACAGTTAAACGAATTACAATCAAAAGCCCGTGCCGCCAACAATTGGTTCACGGCAGATGCTGTGGCAACGGCCTTAAAAGGAATAGAGATAAATCTGCACAGGGATAAACTCGACCGATGGCTCGCTAAGTACTCGATAAGGGACCAGTATAAGACGGTAGCGGTAGTTATGGCCGGAAATGTGCCCGCTGTGGGCTTCCATGACCTGCTCTGCATACTGCTAAGTGGGAATGTGCTAATGGCCAAATTAAGTAGCAAAGATACTCCAATCATTGAATTTTTGATCCACTCACTGCTGGAACTGGCCCCGGCATTACAAGACCGCATCATACTGAAAGACCGGCTCAAAGATATGGACGCGGTCATTGCCACCGGTAGCGACAATACCGCCCGGTATTTCCACTACTATTTTGGTAAATACCCTAACATTATACGGAAAAACAGGACCTCCGTCGGCATTTTAAAAGGAAATGAAACCCCGGATGATCTTCAGCAGCTAGGACATGATATATTCTTATACTACGGCTTAGGGTGTAGAAACGTATCAAAGCTATTTGTGCCTGCTAACTATAATCCTACTTCTTTTTTGGAAAGCATAGAGCCTTTCAAGACAGTACTCGACCATCATAAGTATCAAAATAACTACGATTACAATAAATCTATTTACTTGGTAAACAAAGAAGAACACCTGGATAATGGCTTTTTGCTTTTGAAAGAAGAAAAAAACCTTGTGTCACCAATCTCTGTGCTTTATTATCAACATTACCAAGATGACGAGCAACTCGCTACCATGTTGGAGAAAGACAAAGAAAAGATCCAGTGTGTAGTTTCCCAGGAGGGCCAATGGCCGGGAAGTTTCTCCCTTGGCCAAGCTCAATTTCCCGGGCTAAGCGATTATGCGGATGAAATAGATACTATGGAGTTCCTTACTCGTTTATAATCTTATAATGGACTCAAAGGCCATTTTCTTATAGCGCCTTTGAGCCCATCATGAATAGGGATTAGGGCTGGCCACGAATAATCTCTACCCATCCTGTGAAGACCTCTCCCCTAGCTTGTAGTTTGTAGAAGTATACGCCATCCGGGGTATCCTCGGCGTTCCAGTCATTGTTGTAATCTCCACTTTCGTAGACGATATTTCCCCAACGGTTGGTGATCACCAGCACCGCTCTTTCATCAGGAGCGCCTACTTTTAAGTTCCTTACCTCGAATCGTTCGTTCGCATCATCCCCGTTAGGCGTAAAAACATTGGGGATGAAAATAGATTGATCGATAGGTACGGTGTAATCGATCGTGTGAATACACCCGATAGCATCTTCGATGGTAAGCAATAGGTCACCAGCGGGTACGTCGGTGTAGGTTTGATCAAACCTACCGGTAGAATTATTAATAAATACTGTGTCCGGTCCTACTTCGTAATTGAAAATAAGAGAGGTAGGATTAGGAACGGTAAGCTCTAAGTAGGTTACATACGGCCTTATACCCCCGTTGATGTTGTTCACGGAGAGTTGCCCGGTAGGCCTTTCCGGGAGTGAAAGGGTTACCTCTCCCATCTCTCCCAGCAAGTCTGCCGGTATCTGTAATACCGCCGAAGGATCCGGGTCTATGAATGTAATAGGATCCGGGCAAATGGATTGCGTTTGAGTGAGCTCAAGTCTGAACACAGCATTTGAAGAATTCAAAAACAGCCTATTTTCTATGATAAACTCATCGGTGATCCGTGTATCGATAGGCACCGGCACAGGATCTCCAAACAGCTGCCCGCTTTGGTATACATTGAGTATAAATGGAATGCCTTCCGCACCCCGGATATCGAATAGCCTCAATTCCGGGATGTTATCATCATCCATACATACGAGTTCGAAATCAAAGCTTACCTGTTCCGGGCCACCGGTGATGGTTTCGGTGCGTTTTCTTGGGCAAAGCTGGTTGTCTGCCGGATCAATGGTGACGTTATAAATCCCATTGGTTAAGGTATCCATTCTCACCTCGGAACCATCATAATTGTTATCTTGAAAAATTATTTCAGATTCATCTTCACCTCGAGTCACGATCAGCACATAAGGTCCGGGTACTTGGAAACTATTCGTTACTTCGAAGATTAGGGAACCATTCTCGCCGGAATTGTCACAACTTGCAGGGACAGAATTTAAGCTAAAGTCAACTTGGTTTGGTGAATTGACAAAAAGGTTTTGAAATTCGCGTTCACAGCCAACCGAATCCCTAAGCGTTACGATGTAATTACCTTCAGACAGGTTGTCAAAGGTTCTGTCAGCAGTGAACGGCCCAAAATCTTCCACTACTTGCCTGAGCGAGAACTCATCCAATACTTGTAAAGATATCTCCCAATCACCATTCGATGGATTACCACCACCACCTGTAGGAGGGAATTCTACGGTAATTGCACCATCACTATTTCCGCAATCAGAAACATCTATCGGATCAATATCCGCAACAATTTCACCAAAAATATCAGGTATAGTAATGATCACCTCTGCAGGACAGGGGTCATTTTCAATCGTACCCACTAATACGGTGGTTGTACCGGCATTAAGCCCCGTCACAAGTCCTTGACCATCTAAGTCGGGCCAAGTAACCCCTCGGTCAATAGAATAGACAGTCCTCGGCCCTGAATTGATTACATCTATGTTTGCCTGGCCCTGGCCGCCGAAACACGTTACTCCTTCAATTGATCCCGGGACTAAACTCGCCTCAACTGTGACCTCTGACGGTAAAAAGAAATTTAAGGTACTACAAGTATCAGATCCTACAAGTACAAAATATTCATATTGACCAAAAGCCAGCGAGTCAAACGTAGGGTCATTAAGTTGTGTTTGTGACACTTCCATCCCTGTGTCATTATCAGTATAGCTGATACCATAGATTACCGATGATGGGGTAGAACTGAAGGTGGCTTCTATGATAAAACTACCATTTGCACCACCACAATCGGGTCTTACAATACTTCCGGGCTGAATCGTTAAGGTTTGAAGATTGCAAGTCGTACCACCACCAGAACAAGCCGGATCAGTAGTCAACAGGACATTAGCAGTAATGGTACGTGACGTTACCCCACAGGTAGCAGAAGTAGCCACGACTTCTATGATCTGTCCATCCACCAGTGCATTGCTTATGAACACCTGGCTCGCGGAAGCGGCCTGTAATACCGGACCACCGACGCCATTCCTAAACTCATAGGTATCATACCCGGCTGCCGCTGTGATCGTGGTATTTTCACCTTCACAAACAGGATTAGGGTTTTGTGCCAACGTGAGGATCGGCACATCGATATTTATGGTAATCGTTTCTGTCAACGTGCCACAGCTGGTAGAAACCGCCACTACCTCGATCACCTGGCCATCGTTGAGCGTAGTAGCGTCAAACGTATTGTCAGCCGAGGCCGCCTGTACTACGGTGCCACCGACACCATCCCTGAATTCATAGGTATCAAAACCTGTCGTGGCCTCAATTTCTATGGATGTGCCCGGGCATGCCGCAGGGTCCGGGGCTTGTGTTACGTTCAGTACTAATGGCGTAGTACTGATATTCATAGTGATGGTACCGGTAACTGTACCGCACACAGCAGAAAAGGCTTCCACTTCAATGATTTGGCCGTTGACAAATGAAGTATCATCAAACGTACGGTCAGTGGAAGCGGCTTGTAATACCGGGCCACCCACACCATCTCTGAATTCATAAGTATCGTAGCCAAAAGTAGCTTCAATTTCCACGGATGCTCCTGCGCATAACGCCGGGTCCGGATCTTGACTGATCACCAGCAGAGGTGTGGTGGATATGTCCATTACGATGGTTTCCACTACTGTTGCTCCACAGGTTGCCGAAAATGCCTCTACTTCGATCACTTGACCATTCGTAAACGTAGTGGCATCGAATGTATTGTTAGGGGAGGCCGCCTGTAATACTGGCCCTCCTACCCCATCGCGAAACTCGTACGTATCAAAACCTGCCGAGGCTGTAATTTCCACGGATGTCCCCACACATAACCCGGGATCAGGATCTTGCGAAAGCGCTAGCGTAGGAGTAGCACTAAGATTGATTGAAATGGTACTTACAAATGTACCACAAGCTGCTGAAAACGCCTCTACTTCAATGATCTGACCGGGAGCAAATGTAGCAGCTTCGAAGGTATTAACACCGGAAGCGGCTTGTAGTACCGGGCCTCCCACACCATCACGGAATTCGTAGGTGTCAAAACCAGCGGTAGCCGTGATCTCCACAGAAGTGCCTGCACACAATGCCGGGTCAGGGTCTTGTGTGAGTACAAGGGCTGTAGTAGAACCCACATTAAGTGTGATCGTTGAGGTCACTGTACCACATATAGCCGAAAATGCTTCTACTTCGATCAGCTGGCCGTCTGTAAAGGTAGTTGCGTCTAAGGTGTTATCTATGGAAGCTGCCTGTAGTACCGGTCCGCTGATACCGTTACGGAATTCATAGGTATCATAACCAGGTGTGGCTGTAATTTCAATGGAAGAACCGGCACATAACCCGGGATCAGGCGTTTGAGACAAGACCAACAGCGGTGTTGGACTCACATTGATCGTTAGGATCTCTGTCCTAGTACCACATGTCGCACTGAACACCTCAACCTCGATGACCTGGCCATTGGTAAAGACGCCGTCCAAGGTGTTATCCGTAGAAGCCGCCTGCAATACAGGTCCACCCACACCATCCCTAAATTCGTAGGTATCGAAACCAAGTGGGGCTGTAATTTCCACCGAAGTACCGGCGCAGAGCCCCGGGTCTGGATCTTGGGTTAGGGTTAGGGCCGGAACGGCTGTTAAATTGATCGCAATAGTTTGTGTTAGGGTACCACAAGCGGCTGAAAAGGCTTCCACCTCGATCACCTGACCATTGGCCAGGCCATTGCTGGTAAACGTCCGGCTAGCAGAGGCCGCCTGGAGTACGGGTCCACCCACACCATCTCTAAATTCGTAGGTATCGAAGCCTATATTCGCACTCACCGAGACATCAAAACCAGTACATCCCGTGGCTGGATCTTGTGCTAGTATTAAGGCTGGAGTAGGGCTAACACTGATGGTAATGGTCTCGGTTAGGGTACTCGCACAAGTGATAGAGGTGGCTTCTACCTCGATAATTTGGCCATCTGTAAATCCATTACTACTAAACGTTGGAGCAGCCGATGCCGCTTGTAAAACCGGTCCTCCTACCCCATCACGGAACTCGTAGGTATCAAAGCCGGCGGTAGCGGTCAATGCTACCGGGGAACCGGGGCACAACCCGCTCACAGGGCTTTGAGACACGTTCAGTATTGGAGTAGCATTGATGTCAATTGTGATAGTTGCAGTCACTGTGCTGCCACACGCGATGGAAACGGCTTCCACTTCTATGACCTGGCCGTCTACGAATGTATTAGCATTGATCGTGTTAACAGGAGACGCTGCTTGAAGGACTGGTCCGCTTATCCCATTTCTAAATTCATAGGTGTCAAATCCTGTGCTTGCCGTAATCGTTACGGAAGAGCCGGGACACTGGGCAGTCGGAGGATCTTGGGTCAACGTCAAGGTAGGAGTCGTTCCTATGCTCACTTGGATCGTTTCAGTAAATACTCCACAAGTAAGGGAGACGGCTTCTACTTCAATAATTTGATTGTTCACAAGACCCGCGCTGCTGAGCGAACGGATCGCCGAAGGACCTTGTAACACCGTGCCTCCCACACCATCACGGAATTCGTAGGTGTCAAATCCTGTGCTTGCCGTAATCGTTACGGAAGAGCCGGGACACAACCCGGGGTCAGGGCTTTGAGAAAGTACTAAGGACGGCGCAGGGTTTATGTTCAAGTTTATCGTGTTAGTCACTGAACCACAAGCCGGTAAGAACGCCTCTACCTCTATAATTTGACCGTCGGTAAAGGTGGTGGCATCAAAAGTATTATCAGCAGAGGCCGCCTGGAGCACCGTACCCCCAACACCATCACGAAACTCGTACGTATCATAGCCGGTACTCGCGGTGATTTCCACACTAGCACCTAGGCATCCCGGGTCGGGAGATTGTGACAAAGCCAAAGTAGGTGTGGCATCAATTGAAAGTGTAATAAGCTCCACTAGCGTCGTCACGCAAGCAGCAGAAAAGGCTTCCACCTCGATCACCTGGCCATTGGCTAGGCCATTACTGGTAAACGTACCGCTGGCAGAGGCCGCTTGCAAAACCGGGCCTCCCGGGCCATCTCGGAATTCGTACGTATCAAACCCCGTACTTGCTGTGATCTCTACAGTAGCTCCCGGGCATAGTCCAGGGTCAGGATTTTGGTTCAAGACCAATGTAGGTGTAGCATTTATATCCAGGGTGATCGTTCCTGTTACAGTGATACCACATGCGGTAGAAATAGCTTCTACCTCGATCACTTGGCCATTGGCTAGGCCATTACTGGTAAACGTTCGGCTGGCAGAAGCCGCTTGCAAAACCGGGCCACTGATACCATTCCTAAACTCGTAGGTATCAAAACCTAGGCTAGCTTCAATTTCGATGGAAGTCCCCGGGCACTGGGCAGTAGCAGGAGTTTGTACCAAGGTCAAAGTAGGAGCCGGGTCAATGTTCACTTGAATAGTGCTGGTCACCGTGCCACAGGCAGGTAAAAATGCTGCTACTTCTATAATTTGATTGTCCACTAATCCATTACTGCTGAATGTAGGGCTAGCAGAGGCCGCCTGTAGGACTGGTCCTCCAATACCATTCCTGAATTCATACGTATCGAAACCTAAGTCTGCTTCAATGGTGACCGAACTGCCCAGGCAAGCCGGGTCAGGAACTTGGGTTACGACCAGGTCCAAAATATTGACCTGTACTACATTAGAAGCCACAGGGCTGCCGGTGACGCAAGTTGCAGCAGGATCTGCCGTCATCACTACATCCACGTCATCTAAATCGGTCAAACTGTTCGTAGTAAATGTAGTACCGGTTTCACCGGCTACATCCACACCATTCACACGCCATTGGAAGGTGGGTGAGGTGCCACCATTGGTAGGAACAGCGGTGAAGGTTATGTTTACACCTGTACATACAGGGTTTTGATCTGCTGATATGCTTACGGAAGCCACAAGATTTGTAGCTACATTGACCTGGATAGCAGGAGCTACAACAGGACTATTGGTAACACAACTCAAGGCAGGGTCTGCGGTCATGACTACATCCACATCGTCCAAGTCGTTTAGGCTACTCGAGGTAAATGTCAAGCCCGTTTCACCGGTTACATCTACCCCATTGACACGCCACTGGAAAGTAGGCGTAGCGCCCCCGTTAACAGGCGCGGCTGTGAAAGTAACATTATCTCCAAGACATACCGGGTTCTGGTTTGCGGTAATGCTCACCGAAGCAGTCAACGTGGTCTCAATATCCATAACAATGGTATTGGAGCTAACAGGGCCTCCCGTGTAACAGGCGAGACCTGTGGGTATCATTTGTACGGATACTTCGTCGTTATCCGATAAGGTCGTAGTCCGGAACTCTGATGTTACTTCTCCAGGTACAAGCACAGAATTTAAAAACCATTGGAATGACGGGCTTGTACCGCCGTTCGTTGGTGTTGCCGTGAATACCACCTCATCATTCAAGCAAGAAGGATTCTGATTGGCTGCAATGGCAACACTCGGGACCAGGGCTGGACTGAACGAATAATCAAAGCTTACCCGGGAATTGCCCGTGTTTTCGTAGTATTCCAGCACCAAATCATGTAAACCGTCCAGGCAAACGGAAAATGTAGTCGTATTGAATCCTTGGTTAACGAAATCATCTACTAGCAGTGCTCCATCCACGTAAAACCTTTTTCCATCGTTGGAACCTACGGTAATTGTATACTCTCCTGCTGCAAAATTCTTCCTCATGCGGTAGCGCACACTGAATAAGTTGTCATAAGTACCGCATAGATTAGCCGCAGCTATAGCACCCGCGGCCAGGTCAAGATCAAAAGCATCTGTAACGAGATCGTAAGAGGACTGTACATTAAAAGCATCGATCTCATTTTCTGTTATGAACCCCCTGTAATCATTGGCATCAAAAGCTACACCCAGGGGCAGCGGTGCGTTGGCACTTTCATCATAGACATAACCGATCCAAGTTTCATTTCCAAAAATGGCAGGATCACCTACTACCGGGATTACCGTCACTAGTGCACTCCCTGTCATAGGGGTCCTACAACTGGTAGTTGTATTTTCAGCTTCCACCGTGTAAGTACCCCCGGCACCTACAGCGCTAAAAGCGATAGGATTTCCATCGCCAGTGATCGACTCCACGAAGACCCCATCCCTAAACAGGTCATATTGAATCCCGTTGGTACTGTTATCCAAGCCAATAATTGTAGTTTCCCCTTGACACAAGGTAGCTCCACCCGTAACGTTAAAGACCGTAGGTAAAGGATTGTTAGTTACCGCCAAGACCGTTGGTGCAGCGGGTGTACACCCGCTGGTACTTTCATAGCTTATGCTCACATTGTAGACAGGCCCTGCGCCATCCCAAGTAATGGATATGGAATCCGCGTTGATACCACCACCCGCTGTAATGGTCCCCCCGGTGACCGACCAAGCATAGTTCACCTGGCCCGATTCCGTGGTATACGTTTCCGTATCTCCAAAACATACGGTACTCGCTCCTGACAGGAATGTAGGTGTGGGCACAGGATTTTCTATGACATCCACCGGCGTACCTAGATCAACAGCAGGGCAGACTCCTGATCCTGCGTCAGTCAAGGCTGTAATTGAATATGTTCCTGCTGGCGCATTCGAAACCGTAAACGTCGTCGTAGGATGTCCCACAACAGGGGTGGATGTAGTGCCATCGCTAAACGTAAAATCAAACGGGGCCGTGCCCGTAAACGTAAATGTCACATCCGGCTGGGGGTCTCCTGTACAGAAATCCCCGCCACCGCTAATGGAGGCCGTTGGGGCCGTCTCTTCTACGACTGCTACGCTACCTCCTAATGAAGTACCCGAGCAGCTATTCGCATCGCTCAAGACCGTCACCGAATATGTCCCCACTGGTGCATTCGTAATCGTAAATACATCCGTTGGATGGCCCGTCACCAGGATCACCGTCGTGCCGTCTTCGTACGTAAAATTATACGGAGCAGTACCCGTGAACGTAAACGTAACATCCGGTGAAGGATCGCCTGTACAAAAGGTGCCTCCACCACTCACTACTGCAGTAGGAAGAGGATTCTCCGTAACAGCTACCGGTGTACCTAAGTCTGTACCCGGGCAAGCTCCTGCACCCGCATCACTCAACGCCGTGATCGA
>JANQLQ010000254.1 GCA_028280565.1 Fulvivirga sp. | reverse complement strand
TAGAGCTACGATTAAACAACACGAGCCGTATGAGCCGAGAGGCTCACGTACGGTTCTGTGAGAGGCTTAGGGGTGAAACTCCCCTTTGCCTACTCGGCGAATTTGTGTCTTGGAGGCGAAGCTTCCTCGGCTACCGAGGCACCAAGACCCAAAGAATCATGAAGGGATCTTCTTTACGGTTTAACCTAGTCCTATTTTATATTTCACTTTGCAACACTGCATGACTCAATCGTAAAAAACGGCAATATCATGTAACGACTTACGGGATAGCTTAGGAACATAAGTATCTTCTGTAGGATAACCCACCGGGATCAAAAAGCAAGGCCTTTCGTTTGCGGGTCTTCCCAGTATCTTACTTAAAAAATTCATAGGACTTGGGGTGTGGGTTAAGGCTACCAGCCCGGCGTGATGAATGGCTGCCAATAAAAAACCTACGGCCAGGCCTACTGACTCGTTGACATAGTAATTATTCTTTTTGTTCCCTTCTTTATCCAGGTCGTAGGCCCTTTTGAAAACTACAATGACATATGGCGCGATATCAATAAAAGGTTTATGCCAATCCGTTTGAAATTGTTTGAGGTCCTCCAGCCATTCTTCATTCATACGTCCGTGGTAACTTTCGTATTCCTCTGCTTCGGCGGCTTCCCTTATCTTTTTCTTTAGATCTTTATTAGAGATCACGCAAAAAGTCCATGGCTGTTTGTGCGCACCAGAGGGAGCGGTGGAGGCTGTGAGTAAAATGTTATCAATGACTTCTTTGGGGATAGGTTTATCGGAAAAATCTCTTACCGTCCGTCGGGAATCCATCCATTGGTAGAACTCCCGGCTTCTTTCTTCCATCTCAGGAAGATCATAGGTTTCTTTTTTATACTCCTCGAACTCGTACCCGTTGATGACCTTTGTCTTTTTCTTCATGTTGCAAATATGTCATCATTTTCCATAAAGTTTTCGTAATATGCCTGACAACCATTACGATTATGAGGCGGGTATTTAAACGAAATGCGTTTGGGTTCAATCCCTTAGGAGTTTGATTTTTCCTAATTTAATTGAGATTTCTTGGTGATTGTCGGTCGATGGCTAGAGGTGTAATTTTATTCTTATACTCACCTAGTGCGCATTTAGCGCAGCGTAATGCGTACTTATCGAGGCAATAGGATTTGTAATCCGGGCGTTCTCATTTGTGACTCATGATCATATAAAATTCTTATACTCCCCGCAGCCAACCTATAGTGTTAGGCCCTGTCCATGCAGACTTTTAAGAAGGGATTATTTATGCCTTTCCCTTAAAACCTTGATCACATCATTTAATTCGAATCCTTTGGCAGCCAGTAGCACCAAGTAGTGATACATGAGGTCGGCAGCTTCATTTAAAAATAGCTCTTCATTGTCGTCTTTGGCTTCTATGACCAGTTCAACCGCTTCTTCGCCTACTTTTTGAGCCACCTTGTTGATCCCTTTAGCCAGCAGTTCATTCGTATAGGAACCTTCCTGCGGATTTTTCACCCTGTGCTGGATGGTTTTTTCCAAAAAGGAAAAGTCTGCCGATGAATTAGGAGTTTCCCCAAAGCATGTATCATTACCCAAGTGACATACGGGCCCCACGGGTTCGGCTATGATAAGGATCGTGTCCCTGTCACAGTCTAGGGAGATGTCTTTTACGTGTAAAAAATTTCCCGAGGTCTCGCCCTTGGTCCAAAGCCGGTTTTTGCTACGGCTAAAAAAAGTCACCTTACCTTCTTGTAAAGTTTTATCGAACGCCTCCTGGTCCATGTACCCGAGCATTAATACATTTTTAGTGAAAAAATCTTGTATTATGGCCGGGACCAGTCCTTTTTCAAAGGTCGGTGTCAAGCTTTTTGTATTCATATGACGTAATGTGTTAACTAATTATCTTTCAATTGGGGGCTCTTCGTATAAAGATGATGTTTTTTACCGGGTATAGATCCCGCTCCCCCTTAAATGGTTTTTCAATTCGGGTATCCCGATCTCTTTAAAATGAAAAATACTGGCAGCCAGCGCTGCATCAGCTTCCCCCTTTAAAAACACTTCGTCGAAATGCTCCATGATACCCGCGCCCCCGGAAGCTATGATGGGCAGGGTCACTATTTCCCCTAATTTTTTCAAGGCATCTACTGCAAAACCTTGTTTGGTGCCATCATGGTCCATACTGGTGAATAAGATTTCACCCGCTCCCCGGCTTTCTACTTCCTTTGCCCATGAGAAAAGTTCTTTTTCCGTAGGCCTGCTTCCTCCGTGGGTATGTACGATCCATTCTCCATCGACAAACCGGGCGTCGATGGCCACCACGATACACTGGCTTCCAAAAGCTTCGACCAGCCTATTGACAAGTTCCGGGTCCTTTACGGCAGAGGAGTTTACAGACACCTTGTCTGCCCCGGCTTGTAATAATGGGGCTACATCTTCTACACTGGAGATGCCCCCGCCCACGGTAAATGGAATATTCAAATGCCGGGCTATTTCACGGACCAGCGCCACGAAGGTCTTTCTGCCCTCTTTCGTGGCAGTGATATCCAAAAAGACCAGCTCGTCGGCGCCTTGCTGTGCATAAAATTCTCCCAATTCGATGGGATCACCGGCGTCACGGATGTTTACAAAATTAATACCTTTTACAGTCCTGCCATTTTTGATGTCCAAGCAGGGAATGATCCTTTTTTTAAGCATAAGATAAGTTCGACAGTTGTTCTAAGGTGATCTTCCCTTCGTAGATGGCCTTCCCGATAATCACCCCTTCTACTTGCAAGGTTTTTAACTTTTTTAGGTCTTCGACGCTACTCACCCCTCCACTGGCTATTAGTTGGATTAATGGGAAAGTTTCCAACAACTCCTTGTAAAGTTCAAAATTGGGCCCAGTCAACATTCCGTCTGTGGCAATATCTGTACAGATCACGTAATTGAGCCCTTCCGTGGTGTACCGGTGTACCAGGTCAAATATAGAGACTCCAGAGGTCTCGGTCCAACCACTGATCGCTATTTCCCGGCCCTTTACATCTGCCCCCAGGATCAGCCGGTTGGCTCCATATTGGTCCATCCATTTTAATACCGCTTCGCGGTTCTTTACGGCTATACTGCCACAGGTGACTTGGCGGGCCCCGTGATCAAACACCTTTTTGATATCTTCATCGGTTTTTACTCCACCACCGAAATCTACCTGCAAGTTGGTTTGGTGGGTTATATTCCCTAATATTTCGTGGTTTACCACGTGGCCCGACTTTGCGCCGTCAAGGTCTACGAGATGCAAGTATTGAATGCCCGCTTCTTCAAATTCCTTGGCTACTTCAACGGGATTTTCATTGTAGACCTTTTTTTGGTGGTAATCGCCCTGTGTTAGTCGCACGCATTTGCCGTCGATGAGGTCTATAGCAGGTATTAATCGCATATCTCTATAAAATTTTGTATGATCTTTTGACCTTGTACGCCGGATTTTTCCGGGTGGAACTGCACCGCATAAAAATTATCCTTATGCATAGCGGCACTAAAGGGTACAATGTAGTTTGTCGCTGCCGAAGTATCCGGGTTGATCGGGACATAGTAGCTGTGTACAAAATATACGTTCGGGTCCGGGAGGTTTTTCATTAGTGGTCCGGAAGTGTCCACGAGATCGTTCCACCCCATGTGGGGCACTTTTTCAAGATTTGAAGGCATAAATCGCAACACATGCTGGTCGAAAATACCCATACACGCAGTGTCATTTTCCTCGGAGTATTTACACATGAGTTGTTGCCCAAGACATATCCCCAAAACGGGTTGCTTTAATGACGGGATCAGCTTATCCATCTTAAGTTCTCTTAGGTGCTTCATCGTGGTGCTGGCTTCCCCTACGCCGGGAAATATAACTTTGTCGGCCTTTTGTATCTCCTCGAAATCAGCGGTAAGAACGGGGTCGATCCCCAACCGGTTCAATGCGAAGATCACGGATTGGGTGTTACCGGCATTGTACTTGATAATGGCTATTTTCATGATGAACAATTGGTTTTGATGCCTACAGTAGGGTTTGATCTTACGAGCTTTTTGTTTTACAACATCCCTTTTGTACTCGGGAGTTGGTTGTTTTTATCATCCTTTCGTACCGCCATTTTTATTGCCCGTGCAAAGGCTTTAAAAATAGCTTCGATCTTATGATGTTCGTTGGTACCCTCGGCTTTTATATTCAAGTTGCTCTTTGATGCATCTGAAAATGATTTGAAAAAATGGAAGAACATTTCCGTGGGCATTTTCCCGATCATTTCCCGGTGAAATTCAGCGTCCCAAACGATCCAATTCCTGCCACCGAAGTCGAGCGCCACTTGTGCAAGGCAATCGTCCATGGGTAAACAGAAGCCATAGCGTTCTATGCCTCGTTTATCGCCGAGCGCCTTTAAAAAGGCTTCGCCCAAGGCGATCCCCGTGTCCTCGATCGTATGATGCTCATCGACTTCCAGGTCTCCTTTGACTTGGACGACGAGGTCAACAGAACCATGCTTTGCGATCTGTTCAAGCATATGGTCAAAAAATGCGATCCCCGTGGTGATCGATGCAATGCCGCTGCCGTCCAAATTCACGGATACCCGGATGTCGGTTTCCTTGGTCTTTCGCACGATTTCACCTGTGCGTTTCGCTTGGGCTAAGTGTT
The DNA here is from genome assembly GCA_028280565.1 of Fulvivirga sp. GTDB lineage: Bacteria > Bacteroidota > Bacteroidia > Cytophagales > Cyclobacteriaceae > Fulvivirga. Next base: position 33,582 of record JANQLQ010000254.1, on the reverse strand, counting down.
GGTAGATGTCTTTCCAGTGAGGGGTGACCAGTTCCACCGTGCTTTGCAAGTCGTCATCCCCGGGTATCTCTTGTTTCGGATCATCACGGAGCCATATTCCTTTGGCTCCTAAATTCTTGGCCAGCTGCATATCCGTGAGCCGGTCGCCAATGACATAAGAAGAAGCCAGGTCATAATCTTGCTGGAAAAATTCCGTGAGCATGGCGGTGCCAGGTTTTCGTGTGGGCTTATGCTCGTGTTCAAAAGATCGATCAATAAAGATCTTGTCAAATACTACTCCTTCCCCTTTTAACGCCGCCAGCATTTTATTATGTGCCGGCCAAAAATCCGCTTCCGGGAAAGAATCAGTTCCCAGCCCGTCTTGGTTGGTCACCATCACCAAAAGATAGCTTGTTTCTTCCGCTATTTTTCCCAGCCAACGGAATACACCCGGGTAAAATTCCAATTTTTCCAAGCTATCAATTTGCTCGTCCTCCGGCTCGAGGATGAGTACATTGTCACGATCAATGAATAATACTTTTTTCATCTTGTGATAGTCCCTTCGTTTTTCGATTCGTTCTTTTTATTTGAATATGCGTTGAGTGTTCTTAGGAGTTTCCTATTTTCTTCTGCTGTACCTACAGTGATCCTCAGGCAATTTTCACAATGCAATGCCTTAGAACGGTCCCTTACGATGATATCGTTTTCCATCAAATACGTAAATACCTCTTTCGATCTCTCAAATCGTACCAATAGGAAATTGGTAGAGGAAGGATACACTTTTAGGACTATGGTTAGTGCGGACAACTGGTTCAGCAACCATTCCCGTTGTGTGATGATCTCACCTACTTTACCTTTCATTTCATCGAAACTATCGAGCTGCCGGAGAGCCTCTTTTTGTACCAGCACATCCAGATTATAAGGAGGTTTTACTTTATTGAAATAGCGAATGATCTCTTCCGAGGCAAAAGCCATTCCCAGGCGGATACCTGCCAGCCCCCAAGCTTTGGAGAAAGTCTGCAAGATTACCAAGTTGGGGCACTCATTTAATACTCCTGTAAAGCTGGGTTGGTCAGTGAAATCGCTGTAGGCTTCATCAATGACTACGATGCCTTCAAAACCATGTAGGATGTTCATGACCGCTTGGCGATCCAGGTCGTTGGCGGTAGGATTATTAGGCGTGCACAGGAATATCATTTTGGTGGTATCGTCCACTTTTTCTAAAATATCCTGTGCCGTTATCCTGAAATCGCTTGACATGGGCACCTTCGTCACCCGGATGTCTTGAATGGAGGCGGATACCTGGTACATCCCGTACGTGGGATCTGTGATGATGATCCCATCTTTTTGAGGCTCACAAAAGATCCTGAATAACAGGTCTATGGCCTCATCACTGCCATTGCCTAAAAAAATACGGCCTAGGGACACTCTTTTAATGCTGGCTATTTTCTTTTTGAGTGTTCGCTGGTAAGGATCCGGGTAGCGGTTCAACCCTGTTTCAAAAGGGTTCTCATTAGCATCTAGAAATACCTCCCCGTTGCCCTCGAACTCGTCGCGAGCGGAAGAATAAGGCTTTAATGCCAAAATATTAGACCGGACCAATTGCTCTAATGGCTTCATCTTCCAATTTTTTCTAATCGTATACTCACCGCTCTTTTGTGCGCTTCTAATTGCTCTGCCTCCGCCATTTTCTCGATGACAGGCCCGAGTTTTCTTAAGCCCTCTGCATCGATTTTTTGATAGGTGACCTGTTTCATGAAGCTGTCCAGTGAGACCCCGCTGTAGGCCATGGCTGCGCCATTTGTGGGAAGCGTATGGTTGGTGCCGGAGGCATAGTCACCGGCGGACTCAGGCGTATAAGCGCCAATGAATACCGACCCGGCGTTGGTGATCTTGTCTGCGACTTCCCCGGAATCGGCAGTACAAATGATCAAGTGCTCTGGGGCGTAGGCATTGCTGATCTCTATGGCAAGTCCCAGGTCTTTCATGACAACGGCCTTACTGTTTTGAAGGCTCTGCTGGGCAATTTCCTTTCGTGGAAGCTGGGAGAGTTGCTTTTCTATTTCTGTATTCACTTTCTTGACTTTGTCGTGATCCGTGCAGATCAGCAACACCTGGCTGTCGACACCATGCTCTGCCTGTGAGAGTAAGTCAGCCGCGATAAACGAGGCATCTGCCGAAGCGTCTGCTATAATAGCGACTTCGGAAGGTCCTGCGGGCATATCGATGGCAATGCCCTCCAGGCTTACCTGTTGTTTGGCTTCTGTCACAAATTGGTTGCCCGGGCCAAAGATCTTGCTGACTTTGGGAATGGTGTCCGTACCGTAGGCCATGGCCGCTACGGCCTGTGCGCCGCCGGTTTTATAGAGTTTTTTAACTCCCACTAAGCCAGCGGTAAATAGTATGACAGGGTTTATTGAGCCATCAGCTTGTGGCGGGGTGCAAAGTACTATTTCTTCGCAGCCGGCCAGTGAAGCCGGTATGGCCAGCATAAGCACCGTAGAAAACAGGGGAGCTGTACCCCCCGGGATGTAGATCCCCACGTTTTGGATGGGAATGGACTTTCTCCAGCACGTAACGCCTGGCATGGTCTCTACAGTAAGCATATCCCTTCCTTGGGCCTTGTGAAACGCGCGAATGTTATTCGCCGCAGTTTTAATGGCTTCTTTCAGTGCGTCGTCTACCTGTTGGATTGCTTCCTTGATCTCCACCGGGGAGACTTGTAAGTCGGTAATATCCGCTTTGTCAAACTCCGTATTATACTCAAAAAGGGCTTGGTCTCCGCGAGTTTTGACGTTGAATAAGATCTCTTTTACGGTATTTTGCAGGGCTTTGGCCTCAAAAGTAGGCCTGGTAAGTAGGGAAGGCCATTCACTCGGTGTGGGATTATCGATAATTTGCATCTTTACAATATCATTTTTTCAATAGGGATCACCAATATGCCTTGGGCACCCAGGGATTTCAACTGGTCGATCTTATTCCAAAAATCGTCTTCATTGACCACGGAATGTAAGGAAGACCAACCTTCTTCATTCAAGGGGGTGACGGTAGGGCTTTTCATACCGGGCAGCACCTTTGTGATGGCCTCAATGGCATCGTTAGGGGTGTTTAGAAGCAAGTATTTGTTGTTTTTTGCCGTGTTTACCGCTTTGATCCTAAAGATCAGTTTGTCGAGTATCTCTTGCTTACTTGTGCTGAGCTGCTGGCCTGCCACCAGTACGGCCTCGGACTTCATAACGGTCTCTACTTCTTGTAGGCCATTGCTTAGCAGTGTGCTCCCCGTGCTCACTATGTCGCAAATAGCATCTGCAAGGCCTATGCCCGGGGCTATTTCCACTGAGCCACTGATTTCGTGGATCTCCGCGTTAATATTTTTCTCCTGTAAGAATTTTGTCACAATAAAAGGGTAGGAGGTAGCGATCCTTTTTCCTTCAAGGAACGCCGTGCCGGTATATTCCGTGGATTTAGGAACCGCGATGGATAACCTGCATTTCGCGAAATCGAGCCTTTCGATGAGCTTAATGCTTTTGTTTTTTTCGATGAACACATTTTCTCCCACGATGCCAATATCTGCCACGGCATCTTGAACGTATTGGGGAATGTCATCATCCCGGAGGTAAAGGATCTCGGCAGGAAAATTACGAGCGTCCGTTTTTAACCGATTTGGCCCATTACTAAAGCTTAGACCGCATTCTTTTAACAAGGCCACCGTTTTTTCTTGTAGCCGACCGGATTTCTGAACCGCAATTTTAAGTTTTTCCATGGTTGATTTAAGTTGCAAAATAAAAAAGGCTTACCGCATGGTAAGCCTTTTTGTGTCTTCTATTTTATTTTTTTTTAACACATAACTTCACCATGCACAATGCTTGCGCTAGCGTGATGATGATGTATGTGATTAAATCCTTGCATCGTTTATTCAACTGCTAATTAAGACAATTGTTTTGCCCGGTCAAATGTTTTTTGAAAAAAATTATAGTCCTAAAGATTGATTTTCTATCGAAGCTAGCTCTATCACTTTTTCGTAATCGTCAGCATCGAGGTCATTGAAGAAATAATGCACGGGGTTGATCTTTTTGTTGTTCAGGATCACTTCATAATGCAGGTGTGGAGCGGTGGACAGCCCGGTATTGCCCACATAACCGATCACTTGCCCTCGTTTTACCTGCTGCCTCTCTCTTACCTCGAAGTCATGCATATGGGCATAACGTGTTTTATAGCCGAAACCATGGTCGATCTCTACCAATTTCCCATACCCGCTGAAACGACTTTTTACTTTGGTCACCTTGCCATCTGCCGTAGCATAGATCGGGGTGCCAATGGGAGCGGAAAAATCAATGCCCGCGTGGAATTTCTTCACCTTATATACCGGGTGTATCCTTTTGCCAAAACCGGAAGCCAAGCGGATTAATTCTTTGTTGGAAATGGGCTGTATGGCCGGGATAGCGGCAAACATTTTGGCCTTGTTATCGGCTAATTCTATGATCTCGTCGTAAGACGTAGACTGTATATACATCTTACGTCTCAACTTATCTACTTCCTTATTCAGGGCCAAGATAATATCTTGGTGATTGATCTTTTTGCTCTTGATGTCTTCATACCGGTCTACCCCACCGATACCTGCATTTCGTATACTCGCGTCATACGGCTCTGCCCCTAGCACTACCCGGTAAATATCATCGTCTCTTTTTTCCAAAACTGAAACTACGGACTTCAATTGTGCTACTTCTTTTTCCAAGTTGGAGTAATAATACTCCATTTCGGCCACCTCGTTTTTTAGCATGAGCTCTTTTGGAGACTCGAAATAGTTGTTATACAGCATTAATAGTCCCACCGCACAGGCCACTATGAGTGAAGCTAAGCCCAAAAAGTTCAGTATTACATCCTGCGTCTTGGTCTTTACTCGCTCATATTTGCAAGTTTCCGTATCGTAATAGTATTTTATTCTCGCCATCTTTCTTTGTTTAGACCATCAAAATGGTGTTTTAGTACCAAATGACACCCTGTGTTAGTCCACCGTTGTTAACACCAAGGCCTAAATTTTAGTTTCATTTCGCTGCTTCCTGCATTAATGACGATAACGGGTCATTAGTAACTGGGTTCGCTTCTTTTTTCGTGGGGTTAGATTTATACACCAGTTTTTCGGATCGACCTTTCTTAAAAACTTGTCGCCCTTTATTGATCCCGCTTCGTAGTTTGCGCTGCTCATCTTGCGGCAAATGGATCACTTCTTGGCATTCTTTGGAGCAGCAGCCATCATATTTTTTGGCGCATGCATCACATTGGATAAATAATAGGTGACACCCGTCGTTTTTACAGTTGGTATGGGTATCACAAGGTGCGCCACACTGGTGGCATTTGCTAATGACATCGTCACTTATGCGCTCACCGAGGCGTTCATCAAAAACAAAGTTTTTCCCGATAAACTTATTTTCGAGTCCCTTTTCACGGACTTGCCGGGCATACTCGATAATACCCCCGTCTAGCTGGAATACACGTTGGAACCCCCGGTGCTTGTAATAGGCACTCGCTTTTTCGCACCGGATACCCCCGGTGCAATACATCACAATATTGCGGTCTTTAGCCTCGTCCAGCATATTTTCTACTACGGGAAGAGCTTCTCGAAAGGTATCTACGTCGGGTAATATGGCATTTTCAAAGTGCCCCACTTCACTTTCGTAGTGGTTTCGCATGTCCACAATAATCGTTTCCGGGTCGTTGGTCAGCTCGTTGAAAGCTTCTGCGGAAAGGTGTATTCCCCGGTTGGTGACATCGAAGGTACTGTCATTGAGCCCATCGGCTACAATTTTTGTCCTCACCTGTATTTTAAGCTTGAAAAAGGACTTTCCATCATCATCCACGGCTATATTTAACCGGATGCCTTGTAGTTCGTCTGACTTGTCGATGTAATGTTGAAAGTCCTCAAACCTATCTTTGGACACACTTATTTGGGCGTTTATTCCTTCTTCCGCAACATAAACGCGGCCGAGAACTCCAAGTTCAGACAGGTGCAGGTAAAGCTTGTCACGGTAAGCATGAACATCATAGATATGAAAATACCTATAGAAAGAAAGGGTAAGTCGTTCTTCTGTACTTTCTTTTAATCGTTGTTTCAGAACGTCTTTGTTGACCCTGTTGTGTAAGATCATTTTGCAAGAATGATGATTGACCTGCAAAGTTAATTGAATATCTTGTAACAGAAAATGATGATAGTCAGTTCTTGGGAGGAGCAAGCTGGCACTTAGATCGGGCCAAGATTTAGAAATGCAAGTTTAGAATTCTGAAGAAAGCCTGTTTTTAACATATTTTGCCTCTTCTAACACACCTTGCAAATGATTGCCCTCGTATTGCCACCTTCTTTTTTCACGTCCTTCACTTTGCTGGTATTTTTTATAATATTCTTCCCAATTGTTTTTTATGTAGTTGACATTCTCTTCGGCTGAGGTGAGGAGATAGCGTTCGAATTCTTCATATTTCTCCCTTTGCATGTAACGCTTGTTTCGCGCCAAAACATCCGCCATGATGCTTAGGTCCACCACTTTGTGGCGTAAAAGAATATTCATGTAGTAGGTAGCCCGGTCGGCAATTTCCCTGGAAGGAGCCTCTGGGAGGAGATATCCCTCGAAGAACTTCAGTACGGTGTATTGGATGTTACGGCTATATTGCTTTTCTTCATAGCTGATCTCGCTGGAATGGATGAATTTGTCCAGCTTGCTGCTGATCAACTGGTCTACTTCCTGCAGGGTTGCATTCTCTTCTTTCAAATCGTCGAACATGGAACCGAACGCCCGCGGGAAGAGATTGAGTTCACTGGTGATTTCACCATCTACCAGGAATGAATTCTTGGTGACTATGCTTAGATCCCAGCGTGGCGGGGTTTCAAACCTTCGTATGTTTTCCAATTCCTCTTCGCTTGCAATATCATTGGCTACATTTTCAGGTTCGCTAGTGCAAGCTTGTAGTACCCATAAAATCAATAACACAATGTTAATAGTTTTCATAGCCTTTTAATTTAATATTTTTTATTAGATCTGTATTGGTTGTTTATGCCATTAATCCATTCCACCTCCATCGTTGCAGGTATTACAATCTATGGTGAGTGTATTGGTAATGGCATGGAATTCCCATTCACAATCGCACGCCCTTCCTATGATATGATCACAACAATGCCATGTGCCAAAGTTTATGGTCACTTCACTATCACTGTAACCAAAAGTGTTTCTCCAATGCTCATCATTCTTAGGTTCTATACGGCCGTTCATGTAATGGTACTCGACATACCAATCATGTGATTTGCAATCACCGTCTTCATCGTTAAACCAAGCGTCCCAATAGTCTATTCCATTAGTGCCTCCTATTGGTAAAGTACAAAAGCTGGTGTACGTATTAGAATCCGGTGCTGTAATGACCGTCTGTGCCACCACAACGGTAAAAATGAACACCAGGGCTAAGATGGCGGAGGGTTTTAGTTTTTTCATCATAGGATTTATTATTTTGGGTTGAGATTCTTACAGTTATAGTTTATTCTTTTTCTTGCGATGGCACTTCCAGATAGGTTTTCAAAGAATGATTGAACCGCATGTTGGTAAGAAATGCTTAGATTCTTGGTCATGTCCTTTGCTCAAAATACAGAATGAGAGCTTGGGGGTCAATGGACCTATCCTCGTGGTATCTTATCACTCTCATACTTTCTGGAGATACGTAATAAAACTGCCTAAGAGCACCCCCTCCGGGCCTACAGAAATGTGCGGGGCATCTCCGCAGTAGATATGACTACAGGCAAGAAAGATACATAAGCCCTTATTTTCTTGTTCATGGAGTATATATTCGGCTGTTGGTCTTTTTCATTTGTAAGTTGTTGCTGGTTAATTATTTAAGTTAAATTCCATTCTTAATAGAAATTTAATTATCTATTTTATTAGTGAAATAATAGTTCACAAATATTATATAATTTATAATTTAAACTTAAAAAAATTAATTTCCAATAAAATACGTAACTTTTAGGCTGTGATCTTAACCCAAATTGGGGGGTAGTTCGCGCGATTCTTGGCCAATGTTGATCTTATTGGAGATTAGCCTTAATTCCCGTAGTCTTGGTCATTTTCGACCAAGCGATGAAAACAAGTCAATCTAGAAGATAATGATCCATTTGGCTGATTCGGTGCAGGACAACGATTAAAACTTGGGTTTCAATTCCCCTCGTAGTAATTGATTGTATTCTGAGCAGGTGAGTTGACCATGTTCATCGCTGTAGGGACAGGTACGATAGGTGCTCCCAAAGGGGCCTTGCTGGATGATGACACCTTTACCGCCACAAACAGGGCATATGACTTTGCCACTAGGGCCACAGTCTATGTCATAACTACTGGTAAGTATTTCTTGTGCGGCTTGCCGTTCTTCTTCTCGCAAAGCCAAAAAAGCAGTATTAGCAGTTTCTAATAGTTTTATGCACTCTTGGTAATGCCTGCCAGACGTTCCTTTTAGCTCTATGTACTTGTTAAGCCAGTCAATACTCTGCTTGTATTTTTCCAGGTAAAAGGAGTTTTTACCAAAATAAAACGTAAGATCAGTAGGTACGACTTTGGCCCGTTTAAGAACTTGCCTGAATAGGTCATCTGCCTCCTCGTATTCCTCCCGCTCCATAAGTATTACCCCTTCGTCCAGCATGCGGGATACTTCTGCATTCTGGGCTTGCTCTCTATCCATCATTTGCTGTTGTAACAGCTCTTCCTGCGTTTGGGAAAAAACAGGACCAACGACCAGGGTAAATAATACTATGCACGTGATCCTGCTGATCATGAGGTAAAATCTTCTTTCTTGAGCTTTAACCATTCTAACGTAGAATTGCAAAAAATGTCTTCTACCACCTCGGTACTTAGCTCCATGTGTTCAATAAACTTGCCAATTTCTAAATCACCCAGTGGAAAAGGATAATCTGAGCCCAACGTCACTCGTTTTGATCCTTGCTTTTCCAAAACATATTTGAGCATAACATCGTCATGGGTGATGCAGTCTACCCAAAATTTACTAATGTAGCTTCTAGGGTTTGTAGGGTTGTCAATAGCCACCAGGTCAGGGCGGCAATTGAATCCATGCTCTATACGGCCAATCGTGGCAAGGAAGGAGCCCCCGGCATGGGAAAAATTGACCCTGAGCGCTGGCAGTGACTCGAATATTCCTGAAAAGATCATAGAGCAGATGGCCCGGGAGGTCTCTGCTGGCATACCTACCAGCCACGGCAGCCAATACTTGGTCATGTATCGCATGCCCATCATTTCCCATGGATGTACCATTACGGCCATATCGAGTTTTTCACAAGCTTCGAAAATAGGATAAAAGCGGGACTCCCCCAGGTTCTGGTTATTGATGTTAGAACCGATTTGGACTCCTTTTAATCCTAACTCGTTTTTACAACGCTCAAGTTCTTCAATGGCCAGGTCCGTATCCTGCATGGGTAGGGTGCCCAAGCCCACGTAGTTTTTGGGATGATCCCGGACAATTTCAGCGATATGATCATTCAAAAAACGGGACAGGTCCTTGCAATCGTCCGGGTGGGCCCAATAGGAGAACATGACGGGAATAGTGCAGATCACCTGCACTTGGGTGTTGAACTTGGCGTATTCTTCGATCCTCAGGCTGGGATCCCAGCAATTGGCTTGTATCTCACGAAAAAACTGGTTTCCCTTCATCATGATCGCTGATTCTTCCTTATGATGCTGAAGATAGATAAAGTCCCCGTAACCGAATTTCTCCGTCCAATTTGGCATCTCTTTAGGAAGCACGTGGGTATGCATATCTATTTTTAACATAGTCGATCAGCGTAGGCCAATCCCGCAAAAGTATTGAATACCACGACGGCCTACAATCGTTTTCGGAATTTTCACAGCCGCTTATTGCCGTCTTTTGGGTACAGGATCATACCCGGAGGTTCCCCAGGGGTGGCACCGCGCAATACGCTTTAAACCTAACCAGGTCCCTTTAATAGGCCCCCACTCTCGAATAGCTTCGATGGTATACGCTGAACAGGTAGGTGTATGCCTGCAATTTGAACCTAGCAATGGGCTTATGGTATATTGATACACCCTTATGGGGAATATGAAAATAAGCGCTAGGAGTTTCATTTTGCCTGTGTCTTGTTATTTATGAAGTTTATTAAATCATATAGGATCATACTGGAGAGCGTAAGTAAACCCAACGGCTAATAAACAGCATACCCCGGTAACTTAATACATTAATCAATAGAATATTCTGTTCCTTCTTTGCTATCCTTTAGCGTAACACCGATCTGCTTCAAATCGTCCCGGATCTTATCGGAAAGTTCGTAATTTTTACCTGCCTTGGCGTCTAACCTGAGTTTTATCAATACATCGATGACACCATCCAGCAATTGATTATTCCCTTCGTTTTCTTCCTTAAGGCCCAGGACATCGTAGAAAAAGCCCTGGTAATGTGTGATCAAGTCGTTGAACGTGGATGAAGATAAACCTGTCGATTTCATATGGCCGGTTTTGAAATTATTCATCCAGGTGGTCATTTCGAATAATACCGCGAGGGCCTTGGCCGTATTAAAATCGTCACCAAGGTTGGTAAAGAGTTGGTCTATGGCATTTTTGACCTTTTCTTCGAGATCACCATCTACATTCCCTTCACTATGCTGCAGCGTTTTAGAGATCTTAATACCTTCTACCAGCCGTTTATATCCTTTTTCTGCCGCAGTAAGCGCCTCGTTGGAAAAATCGAGGGTGCTGGAATAATGAGACTGGAGCATAAAAAACCGGACCACCATGGGGTTATATCCCTTATCCAGTAATTCGTGATCGCCGGAGATCAGCTGCCCGGGCAGGAATGAATTGCCGAGGGATTTACTCATTTTTTGACCATTCACGGTGAGCATATTAGAATGGAGCCAATATTTTACGGGCTCTTTGCCCGTAGATCCCACGGATTGTGCGATCTCGCATTCATGATGTGGAAAAATGAGGTCCATCCCACCACCGTGTATGTCAAAAGTTTCGCCCAGGTACTTGGTGCTCATGACGGTACATTCAAGATGCCAGCCTGGGAAACCATCCCCCCAGGGTGAATTCCAGCGCATGATATGCGAAGGAGAAGCTTTCTTCCAGAGTGCAAAATCGATCTTATTCCGTTTCTCGTCTTGGCTATCCAGTGCCCTCCCGCTTTCCATGAGCTCTTCTATTTTTCTTCCTGACAGCTTGCCGTAATCGTATTTTTCGTTGTATTTGGTCACATCAAAGTAGACCGAACCGTTCACCTCGTAAGCCATCCCTTTTTCCAAGAGGTCTTGTACCATGGAAATTTGTTCCATAATATGGCCTGTAGCACAGGGTTCTATGTTCGGAGGGAGTAAGTTGAACATCTCCAGTACTTGGTGAAAGCCGTTGGTGTATTGCTGTACAACTTCCATGGGTTCCAATTGCTCCAGCCGGGCCTTGCGGGCTATTTTGTCCTCTCCTTCATCGGCATCACTTACAAGGTGCCCTACATCGGTTATGTTCCTCACATAGCGTACTTTATACCCCAAATAGGTGAGGTATCGGTAGATCACATCGAAACTTAAAAATGTACGGATGTTGCCCAAATGAACGTCGCTATATACCGTAGGGCCGCAGACATACATGCCCACACTTTCCTTATGGATAGGCTCAAATAATTCTTTTTCTTTGGTCAGTGTATTGTAGAGGTAGACAGGATACTTTTCTTTCAGCGACATGTACAAATTTTGGTTGATGCTTTAATGCGTCTCTTCAATTCAAGTTGCAAAATTAGCACCAATTCTTAATTAAAGAATAACCTGTAAGGCTTAATTACAAGTTTGGATTTTCCCAAGGCGGTATAAGGAGCTCGCAAGCGGATATCCATAAAGTAATACTGTTTAGTTAAGGCTGGCGCTCACCCTTAATGTTAAGTTAAGCTTCAAATGACGTACCGGGTACAGGACGAGCTGGGTTTGAGGGATTGATCAGTGGGCAATAGGCAAAAGGCAGTAGGTAAAAAAATAGGATTGTCGATGGTTTATTGCTGATTGCCGACTTTGAGTACAGGACAGAAAAATAGGGGTGTCCTTTAAAATTAGCTTTGGTAGTAGAACGTTTAACTTTGGCAAGTAAAGCTATATTTTTAGAATGTTTCGGGTAATACCAGCCTCGCAATGCGCAGTGTACGCGTGATTTTGTGGTTCTAAGCCCGGTTTTCATTTTCTTTTGCACGCCCAAAAGAAAACGAACCAAAAGAAAAAGGCGCCAGCAACCAAGCCCATTTTCCCCGCTAAACGCACTATCCCACCCCTATAGGCCGCTTACCCACGGGCCTCCAATGTGCCGCGCTGTTCCTGGATGTCCCCCCTCCATACGCCACTTGAATTTCAACTCTTCACCTAGTGTGCATTTAGTGTAGCGTAATGCGTACTTATCGAGGCAATAGGATTTGTAATCCGGGCGTTGTCGTTTGCGACCCATGATCATCGTAAAATGAAAAGGTCGGGCAAGGGGTTGGAGAGCCTCACCCGACCTACTTATTATATAGACTTTATTGTTTGAAAAATCTAAAGACAGTTTCCTTCCCGTTATTTGTGATCCTCAAAAAGTAAAGCCCCGTATGTATACCGGAAATATCGATTGACCCTTTTATCCCGGTGCCATTGGCATGTAGCCTGCCGGCAGAATCATGGATTTGCCATTGCATATCACTCAGCTTATCGTTGCTCTTTACCCACAGCCTGCTCTTTGCCATGGTAGGATAGATGAGCATATTCCCATTAGGTGAAAGCTCCTTTGATCCACTACTCACCCTCGCGGAAGCGGGCGCGCAGCCCGGGGCACTTGGGGAGTTGCTAAAGTATAGGCTAAAACCATAGGCTTTTGATACCATTACAAAATCATCGCCTACCTTGTTTACATGGTATTCTCCATCTAAGCCGCTGAACCCGGAGCCCGCAATGGTCATTCCCGGGGAAGGCTCACGGAATGTTTGATCTATCGCAGGGATGAGATCGTTCCACCAGCTAGGATCACCATTACTGGTAGAAATGGAAAACTGGTGAAGCCCATTACCTTGCAGGTTCCAGTTGACGGTCACATTCGTCACATTGCTAAGATCCGGCCCCCCGGAGCCTAATACATGCACATGCTCGTAGCTATTATTGTCAATGGACGGTAAGGCTGTTGGAATGGGCGTGTCAAAATTACAGCCTCCTATGATGACTTCACTGGCTACTATCTTCACCTCCGCTTGGTCCATTCCCCCGTTGCCATCGGTTACAGTTAATACAATGTTGTACTCGCCTGCTACGTTATACGTGTGTTCTATTACCTCACCACTGCCGGTTTGCCCGTTACCAAAATCCCATGAAAAGGCAAGTTCGTCACCATCTTGGTCGGTAGACGCTGATGCGTCGAGCGTTACTTTTAGCGGTACACTACCGCTCGTGGAAGACACTTGCAGCCCGGCCACCGGGTCATGATTTACTGTAGGATCGTTGGCCACTACTGCTAAGGTTTCTATCGAAATTGCTCCCAGGTCGTCCGTTAGGGTCAGCTTTACGTCAAATACCCCTCCTGTAGTGTACGTATGGGTAACCAAGGAGGTATTTGCCGTGGTGCCATCCCCGAAATCCCATAGGTACGATGCTATGGTGCCATCGGGATCAAAAGATTGAGATGCGTCGAAAGTGACCTCCAGCGGGACGTTCCCTTTTAAAGCGGAGGTGACTAATACAATCCCTGGCTTTTGATTGACCGGTCCCAAAGGCCCCGGCTCTAACCCCCATACCCGCTCGTCTTTATAGTAGAGCGTGGCCTTAATGTGCGGGCTTAAGGACTTCTTAGCTCCATCGTATGAAAAATCATTGCTTTGGTTCTGGGTTTGATAGGCCGTATGATGTAGCCGGAGTTGGACCGGGCCGGAGGCACTATTTGCCGGTAAGCCGGCTAAGGTAGTAAAAGATATTTCCATGTAGTGCTCCCCCTCGGCGGTAACCGCGGCTAAGCCTGTAGCGCCGGGTATACTGGAATAATCCGCATTAAACCGGAGGGGACCGCTATGTTCCGGGGTATACCAATAGCGGATCTTAAAGTCACTGTAGGGAATGGAAGCCGAAGAATCGTTGACAATGCTGAAGACAGGTTTAACTTCCGGATCCAAAGGGCCTGTTGAGTTATCATAGTACTTCAGCATGAAAGGAGTATCAGGTAATCCAGCGACTGCCTCGCTAACCGTTACGGTGACAGATTCTTCTGATCCTGTCAATTGCCCGTCTTCTTCTGCCAGCGCTAAAGTAAGGGTGTGCTGACCCTCCGGTAGGTCGGTGATCTTTATAGGAGCGATCTCAAAAACAGCTCCTGCTTCCACGCCATCGATAAAATACTTGATATGCTTACCGCCCGGAGCGATGTCCCATTTATACGTCGAAAACTCGATATCGAATGAAGGAGACAGTAAGCTGCCGTCGAACGGGGACTGGATGATCACTGATGGTCCTTCGGGCAAGGGATCATTCGTCACTATGACCGTGATCGTATCGCCCCGGCTCATAGGGAAGTTATTGCTTCTCTCCATCTGGAATGTGAGGGTATGAGGCCCCTCTGACAGGGTGGTGCCATCCGTAAAAGGGGCATCACTGCTTACGAGGCCCCGGTCTTGGCCGTTGATCCTGAACCTAAGTTTGTATTCCGAGGAGGGCAGGTCCCAATTTTCCGTTTCAAAACGGATGTCCAGGGGTGAGTTTACCAATTCACCATCTGCCGGTGAGACGAAACGTACGTCGGGGAGTTGTTGTACAGGAGTTTCGGCATTGCCCCCATGCAAGGTCCATAGCACCGCGGCATCGAAGAGTTTCCACCCTTCTTCGGAAAGAAGGTGAAGGAACTGGTCTCGTAAAGGGAAGGCCACTCTCCTGGAATTTGCAGAACCCCCGCTTTCGTACCCGAAAAGAATGGGATACCCTCCCGCCTTTAAAATGACGATGGCATCTTCAGCAGGCTGCCCGAAAGGCATCTTTTGTACGATTTGATATAGTTTTACCCCGGGAGCCCGTAACCCGGCCGCCATAGGGTGACTAGTATCTGCCAGGGTAACCTCTTCATAAGCCTGTGGGGTGAAACCGAAACCTGTGTTGAGCGGCCCCGAGGTGAGGGCTAACCTGCCATACATAAAAGGATCCCAAGTCATCACGGGTACGATGGCACTTTCTAGGTCATTTCCCAATACGGAAGGTTCGACCGACGATGAAACCAACACCATGTCGAAAGGATTAGCTTTTTCGGGGCTATCAGCTTCTTCATCAGCAAAAATATGGATGTTGAATCCTAAGGTCTGTTCGAGCCTGCTTTTTACCCTAAGGTCTTCCGAGGTAAGGTCTTTATCTCCCACCACGAACATTACATCCATGGTCTTTTTGTACTTCACCTTAATTTCGGGGGTGATGGAGGCTGTCTTGCCTTGGTTGTAAAAGACTTTAGCAAAAAGGTGGTACTCTTTCCAAATTATGGGTTGCCACTGGCCGCTGAACGGTGCCGTATCGGATGTTGCAATTTCCTCATCGTCAGCATAGTACACTACTTTCGTGATCCCTTCGATATTGCTGTTTATTTGAAGGTCCACGGGATCGGAAGTGGTGATGTTTACCCCATCAGTGGGAGAAGCCATGTGCAGTAACCGGTCATTAGGTATACCCCGTTCTGAGCCATCTAATTGTTTCAAATAAGCCACCAACTGGTCCATCTCGTAAGCGCTTAACGCTGAAGCAGCACTATGGGCGTCACCAGGATTTTGGGTGGTGAGCACGTCTTTCAATGTGGCTGCGGAACCATCGTGCAAGTAGGGAGCGGTAGCCCATACATCTCTTAAAGTGGGTACATCTAATCCCACCAGTGTTTTACCGAGCCTGTTGCCACTGGTCGCTTTTAACGTGCCTACATCGTGGCGCCTGCCTAAGTAGCTGTCGGTGAAGTTATCTCCCCCGTGGCAAGTGTTGCATTGCAGGTTGGTAAAGATATCCTTGCCGGCAATAGCCTCGGCGGTGAGTGTTCCATCGTTATTCCTGTAAGGGCTGGGGTCAAAACTATCGAGCGATTCCACGTAGGCTACCAAGGCGTCGAGGTCCGGTGATTTACCGGCTTTTTTGTCGCCCAAGCTGAGTGCGGTAGTTCCTTCATTGAAATTTGCATCTGCCATAAAACCTTGCCCATTAAAATGAAAACGCATGTCGTTCTCAAAATCATGGATCTCGTCGAAATTAGCGCTCCAATGTACCCTGCCATGCCCGGTGCCAGCCCTGCCCCGCAATGATATTGTATTTCTTAATCCTTCTCCCCGGTTCGTAAAATCCCAGGTGCGCCCGTCCTGTGTCCCGTCTATGTGACACCCGGCACAACTCATATAGCCGTCTGCTCCCATCCTTTGGTCGGCAGCGTTATAGAATATCCTTTTTCCTTTGAGCACCTCGGCACTTAGCTTTTCCTGCTGTACCGTTCTGATGGTACTAAGCTCGTTTAAAACCGCCGCCCCGGACGTGAGCATTTCTTCCCCGTCGAAAACCGTAACCGTCCTGTCCATAAAGTTTTTGACAAAGATCCTATGGGTAACCGGGTCTATGACCAGGCCTTGCGGCGCTCTCCCTACGTCCCGCTGGAAAAGCTCTAGCCCTTTTTTGGGATCGATGGCTACCAGGTGATTGTTACCTTGCATCGTAACGAAAAGGTAATTGCCGGTAGGGCTGAAGATGGCCGATGAGGGCTGCCCGTGGTTGTCGATATCCATCCGCTCAGCCAGTACCTCGTTGCCGGTGGCTAGATCCAGCCGGGAGAGGGCTGTACGCACGGCATTGTCAAAGGTAAGTGCCTGACCATCCCGGGCATATCCTCGAAGTATGTTGTCCTTTTTAGCTACCGTCCAGGCGGACTGGTTGTAAGGGTGGACGGCCACCCCTGCGACGTAATTGGGTACCCCGCGAGCTTGGTTGCCATTGTCAGCAGTGAAGTCGTCCAAGGGGAGTGAAATAACCTTCTCTATGGTGAATGCGCCGAGATCTATTTTCCATACTTTGCCTCCTTCATCTTGGGAAATAAATTGGGTCACTAAAAGCGAGTTTCCACCAGGCGTTATCGCCATCGCTCGTGGTGTACTTCCCACCTCCAGCGAGGATACAACTTTGATGGAGATGGCTGACACTTCCAACACCTTTCCCGCCCCGAAAGCAGAAACGAATCCCCTGCTTCCATCCGGGGTAAATACGATCCCATAAGGTGCGGATCCGTGATCGAGCTGAAGGCTGTGGCCTACGGCTCCGCCGGGGGTAAGTACCACGAGACGGTCAGCGTCACGGCAGGTGATCCATGCTCTTTTTTGTGCGTCCAGCGCTACCCCTACGGGATCACCAGGCACCGGGATCTCTTCCAATAAGGTAAGGTCATCGGCATCGAGCCGGGATACCGTGTTGTTATCCGGGTTCACCACCCAAACCACCCGGTTGATCTCATCTACAGCCATGGGACCTGATTGTGCAGGGGGGTGGCTAGGCATTACCTCTACGGCGTTTACAGGTGTAGAGCCGACGGTAAATCCACCATTGTCGTCGGACACTTGTACTTGTACCAGGTAATTGCCGTCCTGCTGGTACGTATGGCTTACCGTCGCTTCGGTCCACGCAGTTTTTGGAGAACCATCACCAAAATCCCAGCGGTAGCTTAAGGGATTGCCGTCAGGATCCGAAGCATCGGCCGTGAAAGTGATCGATGTGCCTGTCAGCACCGGTGAAGCTATGTCTGCGGTGATGCCCGCCACTACCGGGGATTGGTTACTCTCATCACCACCGGTAGTAAAATAAAATACATATTCTTCCATTCCATTGCCCACGGCATCTTTAATACCACCTTCTATAAACTTCACTTCGTAGGTAGTATTGGGTAACAATGGTTCCTTAGGGGCATAATTGGTCACTTGGTAGGAGGATGAGCTTACATCTGCTTCTATGGGTTCGCCACCAAGTGGGCTTACTTGGATGTTAGTATCGTTCAATGTGAGATCGTCAATGACCTCACTGATCACGAAGCCTATCGTGGTGGTGACGGGTAGGTTAGTTTCACCGGGGCGGGGGAAATGGAAACCAACCGAAGGAGGGCGTGTGTCCAATTCATCTTGGTGAGAGAAGATCGATGTTTTACCGTCCCCGCTAGCCACTACAATGTTCCCGATCGGCATCCATTGATTATCTAAAAATTGTAATACTTCATCATCGGCGGGGGGAAAGAATTCCTGTGCTACTTCCATTTTCTCAAAGTTGTATTTTACCCCCCGGTCGAAGCGGCCGGTAAAGCCGAATTCATCCTGGAAGATCATGTAACGCCCAAGCGTGATATCGTCTGAAGAAATGTTGAATGCGTGCGTGACATTGGCAGGATCACTGATGTCAAAGGCGACAAGACTATTATCGCCCGCGTTACCACTCATGTAGATAAGGTAATTGCGCCAGAGTTGTATGCCGGTGCTGTATTGCTCCTTAGGTACATCGCCTCCGAATGAGCCCAGGTATTTTACATTCATAGGGTCCCCAAGGTCATACACGGTGATCTCCCCGGTTTGGGGAACGTAGAAGACATAATTTCCCAACCGCAGCACGATGTCTGGCCGGTTAACCACCACCGGCAGGTCTCCCAAGGTTTCACCAGACCGCATGTCGTATACCTTGCCTGATTCTATGGTGTGGGGGAAGGTTTCCAGCTTATCGTACCTTGGGTTGCCGTTTTCTACGGTAAACAGGACCCCCGATGACGTGACCGGCTTAAGGTCGAACATATCGGAAAGGTCCAGGTAACGCCATTGGGTGCCGTCCACTTCGGGTACCGAGTATTCTCTCCAGTATAGGTCGCCTATTTTCCACCACCGGTGCCCATTGTTGCCGGCGCCGTTAAACCGTAGTCGTTCAGGATTAGTGGGGTTAGAGATGTCCCAAATACCGGTGCCTTCCTGCCCGGCGATCATCAGGTAATTGCGGTGATAGGTGTTGATCCGGTCCCCTTCCGGGAAATTAGCCAGGAAAGTACCGGCAGGCCATGTCTGCTGGATAAGCGGTGGCCCTTGTGTTCCATCCATTAACAGCACTTGCCGAAAGGTCCATCCCAGCAAGGCCATAATGGCAAATGTTACGGATAGGTAGACCACAAGGGAGTTACCGAACATTTGCCGTGCTCTTGAAAATATTTTACTTGGATTCATTTGTTCTTGATTATTGAGTGATTAGGCCACTTTGACTTCACTCCTGGTCACACGCACTCTAATGCTTGAGCTACCAGCAATCGCGATGCCTTTATGGGCCTGCAATCATTGGATCATATATATAGCGTAGGCTTCTAGATTTTAGAAAAGGAAGGTCGAAAATCGGCCTTCCTCTTTCACTTTTTACAGGATATTGAGACGATTGTCTCCTACCTATGCCTTATAAAAGCACCTAGTTTTTGATAAGCTTATGGGGTGTCACTTTACCCTGCTTATGGATCGTCAAATAGTACATGCCCGGCATCAACTCGTTGCCGAACTGGACCAGTTGGTCCCCCGGTGAAGGTATCTCTACCTCCCTTACCCTAACGCCTACAGCATTGTAGACCGCTATTTCATCCACATTTTCTACGTCCTCAATGAACATGAAAAAGCTGCCGTTGGATGGGTTGGGATGAACCCTTACCCCAGCAAGTCCCGGGACATCTTGCTTATCACCCAACCGCGCATTGGCCGGTTTACAACCGGTTGGCGGTGTTGCAGAATTGCTGAAGTAAATGGCGTATTCTCCTGTTGCAGCTACCAGCACTACATTATCATTGTCCAAATTGATGTAGTACATCCCATCCAATCCCGGGAAGCCTGACCCTGTAAATGTGAGGGTAGGGGATGACTGGGCAAAGGTATTCGAAGATACCTGTCTCATATCGTTCCACCAGCTAGGAACCCCGTTGTTCGTTTGGATCGACATTTGCCATAGCCCTGTACCCCAGGACTCATTCGCCCAATTGATTGTGAAGTTGGTGACATTCGATAGATCCGGTCCGCCGGTTCCCAACACGTATACAAAATCAAAAGAAACATTGTTGATCGAAGGTAAAGAGGTTGCCCTGGGTACTTCATATACCGTGGCCAAGTCACACTCTAGGTCAAATACTTCGATTGAGATCGAGTCCGTAGCTATACCCCCGTTGCCGTCGGTAACGGTGATCGTAGCCGTAAATGTACCTGTCGTGTCATACGTGTTTTGTACGACAGGGCCTGTGGCTACGGATCCATCACCAAAGGTCCAATGAAAAGTGAGGGTATCTCCGTCAGCATCCGTGGTAGCGGAAGCATCGAAAGTGACCACTAGCGGGGCAGAACCGCTCACCGGGTCGGCCGTGAAGGCTAGCAGCGGAACGGAATTGCCTACGGTTATCGTAATTTCGTCCGTGGCAGAACCGCCAAGGTCATCCGTGGCTCTGGCAGAAAGGTTGTACGTGCCATTGGTTACATTTTCAAAAATGGCCTCATAGGGAGCTAGGGTATCTATGCCCAATGAAGTGCCATTTTGGAAGAATTCCACACTTAACACGGTACCGTCCTCGTCGGAAGCATCGGCGGTGATCGTGATGTCTACGGGTTCTTGGTCAAACTTTTCCCCATCTTGTGGCGAGGTGATGGCTACCGTAGGTCTTTTATTGATCCCACTGTCGCCGAAGAAAATGCCAAACTCGGCGTTGGCTAGGGCGATCTCGATCTGTGCCCAGCTCCTGTGGTAGTTTACCACGAAATCCTGTCCTCCCTGGTAGGCCGCTTCTAATGCAGGGAACATAGGATCGTTACGGTATTGGCTCCTGATGTCAAGAAAATTGACGCCCGGTTGGATCACGTCGCCATTGGCCATGGTGCCGCTAAACCCTCCGGGTATGAATACTTCCTGCTCAAAGAAACGCCGGTAATCTGCCCGGGGTTCGGGAGAGGAGAGACCCTTGTCGTCACGGTAAGAGGTCCACATCCGGTCTAGGATCTCTTTTGCCATGTCCCGGGCTTCTAGGTTTAACACATCATGCTTTTCGGTGGCAGCGGCATAATAGGTGAGCGTCCGGGCAAAAGAAGCGGCCACCCCTAAATCGCGACCATATTCGACTACTTCCACACGTAACCCGCTGTTAGCGGTAGGCGAACCTGTCCACGTATCCGGCTGACCGTTCCATTCAAACCGGGCCGGGATCATGAAATCGTCCGAATCGATGAGTTGGATCTCTCCAAGTAGCCAGGGTACCCATTTATCTAGGATGACTTTTGCCCGTGTGTCGTTATTCAAATAATACAGCTCTGCCAATCGTTCTACCGACCAGCCTTGGAAGCCAGGCCATGTATTACTTCCCGGGTCTTCGTATACCGGGTTTTCGTCGAAGGCCATGCCGTAAAACGTAGACCGACCGGCAGGGTGTGGACTGTAATCACCGTTCCAACTGTTTGTGGCGCCACCGGCAATAGGCCCTTGTGGCGATTGCAGGTACTCGTAGAATTCCATTTGCCTGTCAAAACTCAGGCCCCAGTCTCTTACGCCATTGGCAGAGGCGGGTTTAAAGTCATCCACATTGCTAAGCACCCAGGCCGCTACCGGGTTTTGATATCCAAAATGGCATGCGCTTGAGCCAATTCTCCAGGACCATCCGAAGTTTTCACCTTCTACAGGTACTTTACCGCCCCAGGAATAATACCATGACATGAGGTAGTGAGCGCTTTCATAACCTTGGCCCCCGGGTGCCTGTGGGTTTTGGGTCCCCAAAGGCTTGAAGTACTTGTCAAACATTGCTAATCGTAAGTAGTCTCCCATTTTTACCGCTTTGTCAATGGGAATGGTAGTTTTGGGATCTAGCCCCTGTTCTTTGGTCCATAAGTAGGCCCAATACATCGCTTGTACGGCCCTTGCATCGGCATCAGGTGCATTAGTATACCGCCATTGCCGTGCGTATCCATTTGGATCGTCAATAAAGAGTGGAAGGAAACCGTTATCGCTTCCAAAGGAAAAATCTTCCCAGGAAGGATGCGGTACAGTTTCCCAGGTAGACTCTTGTTCGCCCCGTTGGAAGGTGTTTATGTACGACGGTGTGCTCACCCCGTCACCTCTTTTGCCGTAGCCGTAAAAATTATCACAGTCTAACAGCCAGTGCATACCATAGATCTCGTGTGTGCCATAGGTAGAGAACAGGTCAGGAGATACCGGGTCTTGCCCCACAGGTATGCTAAAGCTGATCGGTGCCGGGTAGCCCTCCGGCAACAGGAACTCTGGTATATAATCCGCCGGGTCGTTTGGGTTGTAATCCGCCGTGTTGGGCTGATCTTCAGAGGAAGGTATGATATGCTCTTCCATGGTAGCCCAAACGTTATTGAGTGGCTGCCAGTCGCCCGTTAATTTACCGTACATCGCTTCCAGCCATACCCAATAGGAGTATAATTCACTCGTAGATTCGTGCCCTTGGTCAGGAGCTTCTACAATCAGGGTCTCTACCGAGTGGTAAGGTGCGCCGTCGGCGCTAAAATACCCGTTAGCAGGGTCATAAAATTCCTCCCGTATCTCTAAGAACCGGTCGAGATAACCCGGTGTAGGTGATGTGCCCTGGCCATACAGCCCATGGATCAAAAAGAAAAAAGCGCCAACTAAAGCCAACCTATGGACAGTTTTGTCCTGGGTTATTGGTTTCATAATTAAATTGAAAATTGAATCAGAAAATGAAGGCTTTCCCCAACCTTATAGTAGGGGAAAGACCCTTCTTAGCGTTATTGCTTGATGAGTTTGAGTGCTTTTAATTTATTGTCTTCACGTATCGTAATGTAGTAGATACCACTTTCGAGACCTCTTCCGAATTTCAACTCGTCATTCTTGACCTCAGCCGCATTAAAACGCCTGACCTCTTGTCCCCAAGCATTGATGACCGTGATCTCACCCGTCAAATGAGTGGTATTCAGTGAAAATTCTGTATCGGATGGGTTGGGATAAACGCGGTTGCTCATCACTACAGCGCCAAACTGGCTTTCAACTTTTGCGGCGAGCCTGGCGTTGGCAATACCACAACCCACTGGCGGTGTGGCAGAGTTGCTGAAGTAAATAGCATGCTCACCAGTGGTAGCGACGATCACAAAGTTATTACCGTCTACATTCACGTAGTAGGTGCCGTCAAGTCCTGGAAAACCTGACCCTGAAAAGGTGAGTGTGGGCTCGGCAGAAGCAAAGGTATTGCTGCTTACCGTCCTTAGGTCGTTCCACCAGTTAGGGACGCCATCATTCGTTTGGGCTGACATTTGCCAGAGCCCTGACCCCCAGGGTTCGTTTGCCCAGTTGATCACAAAATTAGCGATGTTAGACAGGTCCGGTCCATTAACGCCCAATACATGTACGTAATCGAAAGATGTATTTTCGATCGTAGGCAACCCGCCGGCCGTGGGCACACCAAATACGGTGAGCAGGCTGCAATCCCCCTGTTCTACCGTGATGGCTACGGAAGCGCTGTCAATTCCACCCTTTCCGTCCATTACGGTCAATACAGCTTCATAGCTCCCGGCTACGGTGTAGGTATGAGTGGTAGTCACTCCTGTGCTGGTAGCACCATCGCCAAAATCCCATGTGTAGGTAAGTATATCGTTATCCGGGTCGGTAGAGGCTGATCCGTCGAAGCTCACTACGAAAGGCGTTTCTCCCAGGGTATCGGATACTGACACTACGGCGATGGGAGGATCGTTTGGAACGGCGTTTACCGTAATGCTTAGCGTATCAATACCTGTGCCTCCCCTGCCGTCGTTAACGGTTAGGGTTACTAAAAAGGTACCTGCCAAGCTAAACGTATGCGAAGGGGCTACCCCGCTGGCAGAAGTTCCGTCGCCAAAATCCCAGGCAAAGGTTAATGGATCATTGTTTGCGTCGCTTGAGGCAGAGGCGTCAAAGCTTACCGTCAGTGGAACGTCTCCCGATGTCGGAGAGGCGGTAAAGGATGCTTCTGGTGCTATATTAGGCTCTAGCACGGTAATGATTACACTTTCGGTGCTCGAGTTGCCGTTGCCGTCGTCTACCGTAAGTGTGGCCGTGTAAACACCCGCTGTAGTGTAGGTATGGGAGACGGTGGCACCGGTGGCGGTATTACCATCTCCAAAGTCCCAGGCGAAAGCCAGGACGTCTCCATTAGGATCTACCGAGTTGCTGCCGTCAAAATCTACTGCCAGTGGAAATTCGCCCGAGGTAACACTGGCCGTAATTACCGCGCGAGGCACATCACCGCCGGCCGGCTCATTGCCAAACAGCAGGATGTCGTTATTGAAGAACGGGATATTCCGGGCTTTTACTAGTGTGTTCCCCATCAGTTCGAGGTATGAAAAATCATTCGTAGGATCCCATGCCGAAGCCGGCGCTGTGTTAGGTAGGGCGATACGCATCTGTGATTCCACAAAATTCCGGTTGTCACCGCCCGGGTAGATCACCGCGTCGTTGAACCGTACTTCTACATAATAGAGGTTATTCTCTTCATCCAGCGGGATGAGCGGGGAAGCAGTGCCCCCCGAATTCGAGGTTACGCGGTAGTCCGCTAAGGTGTAGCCTGCTGCAAAACCTTCAGAAAGGTCTACAAAGTACCGGTAAGAGATATTGTCAGTGACCATAGCCGGGAATGCGGAATGGTTTGTCGCTCTTACGGAAACCTCGGTGAATGTAGATCCTTCGGCATTTACCTTCACCAGGTTAAAATACTCTTCACCTTCTTCCGGCACCTCGGGTACAGGGAAGTTACTTAACGGGGTGCCCCCAAATTCGAGGTACATCCTTGCCACCGAACTTTGGAAAGCGGCATTGTAGTCACAGGCTACTTCGTTCATGATGAAATCACCGCGTTCGTCCACGTATTGGTCGTTAGCGGAAAGTGGACCTCCAACTAAGGCACCAAAGAGTGTATGCCGGTTGATTTCCGGCAGACCGGTGACATTGTTCTGCCATCCCCCGTGAGCGGTCCTATGGTGAGGGCTCAATGGGGGATTATTGCCAAAGCCTACCACGTAGCTACTATTCCTGGGGTTATCTCCCAAGGCATAATTGATCTGGCGTACTGCGAAATCATGGTACCGGTCGATGAGCGTTTGGCTGCCACCAGTTTGTGCGAGCCAGTCGCTATATACGAATGCTGCGAACGAGGTATTGGCTGCATAGCGGAGGGAGCCCCACTGGTCTAGATGGGCTTGCCCGCCGGGACTGTAGGAGACACTTTGGTTGTTAAAACCTACCGTCCAGTAATCTAGCCACCTTTCCGCATCAGTGGTGTATTTTGCCTTGCCCGTGGCTTGGGCCATTAAAACGTAGCACCCGTACGATTTGTCATCCCATGCGAGGGTCCATCGATACGATCTTTCCGGGCTTTGCGGCTCCGTCGCCAGGTTATCATATTCACTTTCTGCTTTTTGAAGGTAGGCAGGATCGCCAGTGGCTTTGTATAACCATATGGCTCCCCACACGATTTCATCTTGGAAGCCGCTCCAGGAATTGTAAAAGCTGGCTACCCCGGTAATACAATCACTGTATTTCCCCCGGTAGTTATCCGCAAAATCGTAGAGTTTTATCGCTTTTTCTACCAAGAGATCTGCATAGGCGATATCCCCGCTTTCACGAAAGAATATGGAAGAAGCGGCAAGCGCTGCAGCGGTTTCCCCCACAATATCCGACCCGGGGCAGCTTGTAGAGATGATAGCCGTGGGCCGTGTTACTGCCAGGTTTGCTACCTCCGCAGGCCCCCAGAACGCGTGGTCGTTCCCTCCGTCGCCGATCTGCCCGACAAATTCATACTGCCCGGGGGTATCGTTGATAAAGGCTTTAAGGAAATAATCCGTGACAAATCTCAGGTTATTGGAAAACTCGTCCAATTGCCCGGACTGTTCGTACGCCTCACGGTATTCGATAGCACCCCACGCCAGCGCCGTGGTGGTAAAGGCCATAGGAAAACCGAATTTTACATGATCCCCGGCATCAAACCAACCGCCGTTAAGATCAATGCCGATATCGGCCCCGTCATTAACAAAAGCATCGCCCCGCCAGCTTACCCTGTTCCATGGGGTTAACGGGCCAGACTGCTGTACTTCATAAAACCAAATAGACTTTTGTAAAACCTCTGCATAGTTATAGGATTGTGAATAACACAATGCACAACTAAAGCACAAAAACAACGAAACTAATGATCTTTTGATGTTCTGCATAACGTGTTTGTTTTGTTGATGATCTTTACAATCGAGGCATTCGTTGATTTTCCATCCTTGACAAATACGGTGCACCTTACGCTTAATTTTGTAAGGATGGACTCAAGGAGATCCCCGCGTTGTAAATGTGTTGTCAAGTTAGTTTTTTGCCTATGGAGTGGCTTGTGTTAAAATCTCAATCACTATGAATATTGTCCTAATGTGTGTTTAGGTTAGTTTTTGAGGGTTGGTAGTGGGTGTAGGGTAGATATTTGTTCCCCAAATATTACCAGGCTGCGCTGCTGATGCAGGTCTTCCCCCACTGGCGTCACCCACTGGCGCGGGTTTTCCAAACCCGTGCCTATGTATATGCAGGTTCTCTGAACCTGCTGAGCTGCAACCTGCGATGGAATTTATTTATGGATGCCTATCTGCAAGTCTTAAAGGAGGAAATGGATGTTCATTTTCGCAGGTTCGGAGAACCTGCCGATTGTGTGGCACCAGGTTCAGAGAACCTGCGCCAAATGGGTGTAGGACTGTTTGCTCGATTGGTTTTCACTATTTAATGATCAAGTCCGCTAAGACTCCTACTGCAGTTGCTGCAATCGAAAAGGAAAGCAATCCTAAGATATACGCCAGCAACCCTTTTACATAGTTCATTTTTTTTCTCACATCAAAAAATTGGGCAATGGCCCATGATGTATAAACAAATCCAATTAAGCCACCCACCTGGAATAATCCTAGTTGGGTCAACGCTTCAATAACTCCAAAAAATGAATAGATCAACATTCCGATCCCGAATATAAAGCACAGCAAAATGAGGATTTCAAAGAAGTTGTAGCCGTATTTGCGGAAAAGAAGCTTGATCCAAAAAGCGAAAAAAATGGCCATCAAAATATTAGCATATCCATAATTCGCTTGAATCCACTGAAATATGGCTGCGGTCACTGAGTCTATCGAATCTTCGTTATATCGAACGTAGGCATCTTCGAAATGCAGCAGTTGTTGGAGAATTGTGTAAATAAAAGAACAGAATATGACAAAAATTATGGGTTTTACCAGCCTGTTCCTGTCTTCGTGAATAAAGGTTTTAACGTTTTGCCCAGGCCTTATTAGTAATTCTTTTATTGTGAAAAGGATTCCTTTCTTAAAGCTTAATACACTCCCGATTTCTTGTATTATGTACTTCATGTCTATTCGTGGGAGTTCGGTAGGTTGCCCGCAATTTGGGCAATATTTTCCACGTATCTTTTGATCGCAATTAGGGCAATTCATCTAAGTTCTATCCTTGTTTCTTATTTAAGGGTAAAGAAATAACAATTAAGATAATGCCGATAAGAGATGAAGTCAAGCTTTCAACTAAATGATCTAATGAATTGAAATTCCTATGGTTACTGGGCTTGTTCCAATCAAGGTGCTTCTTGTGGCTTTATTGCTGATCATAGGATTTGCAGCTAATCTTTAAATATGAACAATCGGGCTAACCTAATACCAGGGGTGAGGTATTATCCTTCTATCCCTCATCAAAAACGAAAAAACCTCTTTATCGTCATTCCTGCCGGCCTTGCAGGGTGAGGCATACGCGAGAGCAGGAATCTGCTGTGTCGTTGAACGTGAACCTTCTTTTTGAGTATACTGGGTTTTCGTTTCACGACTTCGCAGATTCCTTGTCACGCATGATCCCAACGCACGTGCCGCAAGGAATGACGATATTAGAAAATAAGGAATGACGGTACTTTTATATCCAGTTCTAGGATTATACCTTTCCGCGGAACTGATCACATCCTTGGGGTATTCAAGATCAACGCAGTGATTTTCTTTAGGTGCAGTGTGATTGCTGGGGCGTGCAAAATGATTTTTATCCGGTGCAGAGCGATTCTTGGGTGGTACAAAATGATTTTTTAGTGGTACAATGCGATTCCTAAGCGGTGCAGAATGATTTTTATGTGTTACAATGCGATTCTTAAACGGTACAGAATGATTTTTTAGTGGTACAATATGATTCCTAGGTGGTGCATAATGATTCTGTACCGGGTATCAGTGATCCTGTACAACGTTTTTAGCTATAAATCTTTTCTTGTGTAAATCATGGGTGAGTAAAGTTATATTTTTTGTAAATTCTTAGTGATTAAAGAGGTTTCTCCTTTTGCAGCCAGGAATTAATAATTCCCCTTAAATTCCCTCCTTCATTTGGATGCTGTAGTCTTTTGGGGAGACGTTAAATAGCTTTTTGAAGCAGGTTGTGAAGTAGGCCGGGTCATTGAAGCCTACTTTAAAAGCTAACTCTTTAATGGGCAGGTGCTCATCGCTAAGCATTTGCGCGGCGCGGTTGAGCCGGTAGGTCCTGACCAGGATGCTTACAGACCTGCCGGTGAGGCCGGTCACTTTCCGGTAGAGTACGGACCTGCTCATCCCTACTTCTTTGGCCAATACGTCGGGTCCAAAGCTTGGGTTTGACAGATTTTTTTCAATGATTTCGAAAACGTTGTTCAAAAACAGCTGGTCTGGGCGGCTTCCCGTAAAGTTCTTCGACTGGGGAAGGATCTCCATGTTTTTTCTCCTTAATACTTGCTGGTGTTTGATGATGTTTTTTAGCTTGGCTTTTAGGATATCTATGTTAAACGGTTTGGTGATGTAATCATCAGCGCCCATGCCAAGGCCTTCAAGGTGACTTACTTCATCAGTTTTAGCGGTAAGTAGAATGACGGGGATGTGCGAGGTGCGTTGGTCATTTTTTAAGGTCTTGCAAACTTGTATTCCATTCATCCCCGGCATCATAATGTCGGTAAGTACAATATCGGGTATGGAGTTTTCCGCGAGGGATATTCCTCCCGGTCCGTTAGATGCTTCTTGTATATTGAAATTACTTGCGAGGTTGTGTCGCAGGTATTCACGGATATCTTCGTTGTCGTCAATGATCAGCAAGATGGGCTTACTGGTTTCCTTCGGGCTTGGCTCCAAAGGATCTGTAAAATTTTCTTCATAATCTTCCGGGTGTGCTACGTATTGCTGGTTGGCAAGGCCTGTGGCCAATTCATCTTCGTGGTAGGCCTGTTTTTCTACCGGGATCCAAAATGTAAACCGGCTTCCATTATCTAATTCACTTTCTACCTGGATGACCCCTTTGTGGATCTCGGTAAGCTGGGAAACCAATGAAAGGCCTATGCCTGTGCCCGGCTCGAGTCCCTCGTGGTGACTTGCCTGGTAAAACCTTTTGAATATTTTGTTTTGGATATCCCGGGAGATGCCGAAACCGCTGTCCACTACACTGATTTTTAAATATTTGGCCTCCTTGCTGTTCGGGGTCTTTATTTTTTTCTTTAGACTATAGTCTTTATTTGGCGATGAAATACTCGCAAATACCATCACCGCACCGCGTTCAGGCGTGAATTTAATGGCATTGGAGATAAGGTTGTATAAGATATTTTCAAACTTGTCCCTATCGACGTGCCCGGCCTGGTCTAAGGGTAAGGTGGAGTATAAACGATAGTGTAGTTGTTTTTGCTTGGCTCCATGGGTAAAGCTATAAAACACATTTTTAACGAGGGTTTCTAAGGGCTCTTCAGATATCATAAGTTTTGCAAACCCGGCATCCAGCTTGTAGAGCTCCATCAGTTGATTGGCCAGGCGCAGCAGGCGTTTGGCATTTCTCTGGATGAGCGGTAATAGGGTAAAATCCTTTTGGTTTTCGTCTTTTTCACTAGAGATCAGTTGATTTAAAGGTTCTACGATCAAGGTTAACGGGGTCCGGAACTCGTGCGAGATGTTTTCGAAGAACTTTATTTTCATTTCGTCCAGCTGGATCTTGTGCTTTAAATAGATCCGGTGCAGCACCATCTTTCTTACCCCTAGCACCACTGCCAGCAGCAATATAACATAGAAGATATACGCCCAAACGGTTTGCCATAAGGGAGGGTGTACATATAAGGCCAGGGCATTAAAATCTTCGCTCCAAAGGCCATCATTATTGGCGGCTTTTACCTTGAACACATAACGGCCGGGGGGCACATTGGTAAATGTAGCTTCTTTCTGTGTGCCGGTATGGTTCCAGTCGTTATTAAAACCTTCCAATTTATAACTGTATTGGCTTTTACCGGGGTTGGTGTAATCGAGCGCTGTAAATGATAAAGAAAAAAAGTTCTGGTCATGTTTAAAATGCAATTCCTTCGCATGGACCAGCGGTGTATGCAGTATCCCGGGCGGATCTCCGGGTGAAACCTTTTGGTTAAAGAGCTTAAGCCCGGACAGGTATATTGGTGGTTTAAAGGTGTTAGTCTGCATTAAACTAGGGCGGAAAATATTCAGGCCATTTTTACCCCCGAAATACAATTTTCCTTGGTTGTCCCTATTGCTGGCCCCGGTGAAATATTCATCCGATTGAAGCCCATCTTCTTCCGAATAGTTCTTAAATACTTTGGCCTCGTAATCAAACCGCGACAGTCCATGGTTGGTACTGATCCATAGCAAGCCGTCTTCATCTTGCTCGATACTCTTTATGGTATTGCTAGGCAGCCCATGTTGCTTCCTGAAGACCAGGAAAGTTTGTAACGAGTCGATAAACAAGTTGAGACCGTCATCAGTACCTATCCACAACCGGTTGTGATCATCTTCGAAGAGGGTTTTTACGTTGTTATGACTTAGGCCGTTTTTTTCGCGCGTAAAGGAAACAAAATCTTTTGCGCCAGGGAGCAGTAAACTTAAACCAGAAACAGTAGCCGCCCAAACCCGTTCTTGACTGTCCACGAGGATCGAATTCACCCAATCGCTGACCAAGGTATGTTGCAGGTCGGGGTATACGGTATTGTATCTTTCACACCGGCCTGTTTTCTTGTTAAACTTATTTACCCCACCACCGTGTATGGCTAACCAGAGGTTACCCTCACTATCTTCATCAATGGATCGTACATCATTACCGCTAATGGAGTAAGGATCGTTGGGATCGTTTCGGTACGAAATAAATACATCTTCTTGTGCCCGGTACTTTTGGAGTCCACCTCGGTAAGTGCCGAGCCATATCGTTCCCTCCCGGTCTTGGTGAATGCTGAATACCGTACCTTCTCCCAATCCACCGGGTGTACCGGGTGCGGCTGGAAAATGCCTTTTGTCGCCATCCACCCAATGATCCACGCCCGAGGTATAATACCCGATCCAAAGATGTTCTTTATTATCCACCAAAATGGATGAGACACTATTTGCGGATAAGCTGGAAGGAATGCCCGGAAAGTTCTTGTAATGGCGAAAGGGCTTGGGATCAAGGTAGAAACTTACCCCTCCTTGGAAAGAGCCTATCCATAGACCTCCTTGATCATCTTCGTATAACGTGGTAATGGTATTCGAGGGTAGGGTGGAATTTGAGTTAGTGCCTACGGAATACCGGCTAAAGGTCTTGTCCCAGGGGTTATAAAGTCCTAATCCTTCGTCATTGCCTATCCACAACCTATCGCTGCGATCCTTCAAAATACATTTAATAAAGGAACTAGCCCATGGAATAGGGTATTGTTCGAGCTTTTCACTGGCCAGGTCGAGCCTATACAACCCCCCGGACCGTGTACCTATCCACAAGGTACTATCATCGGGAAACAGGGTGGTGATCTCGTTAGAACTTAATCCATGACTGGAAGCATTTACTTTTTTGATCAAACCACAGCCCGGTTGATAGTACCCCACACCGGAATGTTCAAAACCGAGCCACAAATTGCCATGATCATCCGGGTACATTACGCGTATTGCCTCTCCAAAATTACCCAGCTTGGTTCGTTGAACGACCTGTTCGAAGATGTGCCCGGGCTTTCTTTCTAACCAAGCCGATAGGTAATCCTTAAACCAAAGCTCATCTACATAGCTTGTATCTACCAGTTTCCGGGTTGCTTCAATGGCCTTTTGGGAGAAGCCCAAACTATCCATAGCTTCCAGCGTCTGCTGGCCTACTTTCAACACCCTACGATAAAGGTACCTTTCAAATGTATCCGTATCCCGGTTGTATTTATTAAGGCCCATAAGGGTACCGATCCAGAGATCTTTCTTCTTGTCTTCCGTGATCGAGGAAATGTAGTTGAAATTTATGGTCAGCGGATCATAAATATCGAAACGGTAGTTATGAAAGCTTTCGGTGTATTCATTGTACCTGCTCAACCCACCGTTTTCCGTGCCTATCCATAGCACACCTACATGGTCCACGAATAGCGCCGTGATATTATTCCCGGCCAGGGAGGTGCTATCGGTGGCGTCGTGCCCGAAAGTTTGCACTTGGTAACCATCATAACGATTCAGGCCCTCGGTGGTGCCTATCCAGGTAAATCCTTTGTGATCTTGCACGATGCAGGTAACGTTACTGCTCGAAAGGCCGTCCACCCGGGTAATGTTTCGGAACTTTAGATTTTTATGACCTTGCCCGTTTAAAGGGAAAGATAAAAGTATTGCTAAAAAAGATGTGCCAAACTGTGAAAAAGAA
The DNA here is from genome assembly GCA_028280565.1 of Fulvivirga sp. Taxonomy (GTDB): domain Bacteria; phylum Bacteroidota; class Bacteroidia; order Cytophagales; family Cyclobacteriaceae; genus Fulvivirga. Next base: position 947 of record JANQLQ010000254.1, on the reverse strand, counting down.
GCCCAATGATACATCACGTTCTAAGAAACGATACACAAAGGCCAACCTCCACATGAGTGAACTTAAGAGAATATCGACAAACCTTCTACAACCGTTAGGCTAGCTGCTGCTTTTCCCGATGTATGTTTTCTGTTGCTGTGGAATGACTATTCCCATAAGATTATGCAGGGGAGAGGGCTGTTAGCACGTATGCTTGGTGAACAGCCCAAGGTTATTTCTTGGCCTGTTCCGGATGGATTGTAAGTGCGTAAAAGATGTAAAGGTCATTAAACGAAGCACTTGGGTCGTGAATTATTGATTTGTAACTCCTACTAAGCGGCAAGCTTATGATGCCCACTTTATGTTTTGTGCCTTGGATTTTGTGCATTGTAAGTTTAGGGATGAAAGTGTTAGAAATTGAGGAGACTTTTGGTTGAGGAAGGTTTGCGTTAGGATTATGACCCAAACTATATATTTATCGTTATCGCGAACTTCGTGGGTTGGCTCTAGCTAGGCGTGAAGCTTACTTTCACGTAGACGCCTCGCCGAAGGCAGGCGATCCCTTTTTCGAAAAGCGAGGACGGAATCCGTGTGGCGTGTCACAATTGAGAGATCGCTTTATAGCCACTACACTAACACGGCCAGCCTTGGTTTTGACACGTTCAAACGCCATCTTTAACCCGGATCATGCACAGTGTTAAATTAAGTGTAATTGGACGGTTAGCTACTTTTTCCAGTCTCGTTCTTAAAATGTACTTGACCATTAAATTTGATAGGAAAGCGTTTAGTTTTGACAAGTTAGGCTACGTTTTGAAAATATTTCGGGTAATGCCAACCTTGCAATGAGCAGTATACGCGGGATTTCGTGGTTCTAAGTCCAGTTTTCATTTTCTTTTGCACGCCCAAAAGAAAACGAAACAAAAGAAAAGGGCGCCAGGAACCAAGCCCATTTTCCCCTCGAAACGCAC